>NZ_JAHHPO010000478.1 GCF_024606365.1 Endozoicomonas sp. ONNA2 | reverse complement strand
TTGTCAAATCCAGGCTTCTGAAATCAGCGAAAGGCAGGTACCTGGCAATTTTAGCCAGGAGTTCATTTGGCAATGCCAATAAAGGCGAAACCTGTTCCGGTGGAATAACTGAAATCCCCTGCACCGTTTTTTTTCCTTGCTGGTTGTCAGGCGGGTTTATTCCACCGTAGTGGTGGGTGGCAACTTTTGCATTACTGACAAAATTTTCATTCATACGAACTCCAATATTTTAAGGACTCTTTTCCGTTAAGGACTCTTTTCCGTTAAGGACTCTTTTCAGTTAATGACTCTTTTCAGTCCACTGGTGTTTTTATCAAGCAACGATTCTTCTTATTTTCAGAGGATGGAGCAGGAAGCCAGCCAGCCATTGTGCTTATTCAGATCCCACAACTTTACGGTATTGTCAGCAGCGCCGGAAATGAGTCGGCCACCAGGCAGTGCCATGACTGAATTGACCCGGTTGGTATGCCCACTCAGCGTCGCCATACACTGCTGCCCGTCGGGCTCGCTCAAATCCCACACCTTTACGGTCTCGTCATGAGCGCAGGAAGCCAGGCGCCCATCTCCAATACTGTGACTGAGGTAATCCAGCCAGTATGCCCATCCAGCGTCGCCACACATGGCTGCCTGTCAGGCTTGCCCAGATCCCATATCTTTATGGTTTGGTCAGCAGCGCCCGAAACTAATCGCCCATCAGGCAACTGTACAACTGAAAACACCCAGTTGTCATGGTCATCCAGGGTTGCCACGCATTGTTGTCCATCGGGCTTGCCCAGATCCTACACCTTTATTGTCTTCTCTTCAGAGCCCGAAACCAGTCGTCCATCGGCCAATACCGTGACTGAGAACACCGGAGCAGTATGCCCTTTCAGTGTCGCCACGCTTTGCCACCCGAAGAGCTTGCTCAAACCCCACACCTTTATGCTCATATCATCAGAGCACGAAGCCAGACGACCATCGGGTAATGGCGTTACTGACCTCACCTCAAGGGCATGCCCCATCAGCGTCGCTACACAGGTTTGCCCGGTGTTACTTTCCAGAAAAGTCAGATATCCATTGCTTACAAATCTTAAATAAGCAAGCCGTAGTAATGTGTCATCAATTTCATTGTTCGGAACAGCAGGTATTTCCCTGTTGTCACTTATTTGTCTATAGGCTTTAGCGAAGCATAGTATCGAAAAGCGAGGATTTTCAGCCGTACTTCGGTGTTAAAAAGTGTGCTTAGTCGTCTATTTGTCAAATCCAGGTTTCTGAAATCGGCGAAGGGCAGGTAGCCAGCAATTTTAACCAGGAGTTCATTTGGTAATGACATCAAAGGCGACACTTGTTCAGGAGGAATAACCGAAATACCCTGAGTTGTTTTTTCTCCCGGCGACTTGCCGGAGCGATTGGTTACCGGGTGGTGTTGAATGGAAATGACAGTATTTTTAATGGTATGAGTATCCATGCAATCTCTGACTGGTAAACAGATCTGGAGTTCCTTTATGAAATAATGAATTCAAGTTATAAGCAGTTAGCTAAATGGAATTAGATATTTCTGGCTAAATGAACAGTTACTGTGCAAGGCACCACGCAGGGGTTTATAGCCTTAACTATGTGACCGGATTTCATTTGGTTAACTACTGACTGCTCACAGCAAGTCAGCCACCGATTATCGCCAACGAGATAGTGGAGATCGTTTAAACCATTGCAGTTTTTTAACCACGGTTCCCCCCTTTTTGAGCTTCTGCAGATCCCACAACCTTATGGTGTGGTCACAAGAACAGGAAGCCAGCCGCCCATCGGGGAGTACCGTCATATGTTTCACCCAACTGGTATGCCCATGCAGTGTAACCAGGCATTGCTCCCCATCGAGTTTACTCAGATCCCATACCTTTATGGTGCTGTCAAGAGAACAGGAAACCAGCCGCCCATCAGGTAATGGCATAACATGGTGCACATCGTGGTAATGCCCACTCAACGTCGCCACACACTGCCGCTCGTCAGGCTTGCCCGGATCCCACACCTTTATGGTGTTATCATCAGAGCCCGAAACCAGCCGCCCATCGGCCAATAGCTCAACTGAGTTCACCCTGTCAGTATGCCCGGTCAGCGTCATCACGCATTGTTGCCCGTCGGGCTTGTTCAGATCCCACACCTTTATAGAATTATCTGCAGAGCCCGAAGCCAGCCGCCCATCAGGCATTTGCATAACATAGCAGACATAGTCGGTATGCCCATTTAACGTCATTATGCATGGATTCCGCTTGCTCAGATCCCACACTTTTACCGTCTGATCGTAAGAGCAAGAAGCCAGACGACCATCAGCCAATACTATGACACGAAGCACCCAGTAGTTATGTCCCACCAGCGTCGCCTCGCATTGCTGCCCTTCGGGCTTGTTCAGATCCCACACCTTTATGGTCTTGTCATCAGAGCCCGAAACCAGCCGCCCATCGGGTAATGGTATGACAGATCTCACCCAGTCAGTGTGCCCACGCAGTTTTGCCACGCATTGCTGGCCACGAGGCTGGCGCAGATCCCACACATTTACGGTCCTGTCAGCAGAGCAAGAAGCCAGACGACCATCCACCAATGTTGTGACTGAGGTCACCGGTTCATTATGCCCATTCAGCTCCATCTCAGAGGACTGCCGTGCATTGCCCCCCAGAGAGATCAGGAATTCAGTATTTGTATGTCGATAACGGGTAAGCCGTAATAAGGGATCTTTGATTTCAAGGTATCGAATGGCAGGTATGTCCATGTTTTCAATCATTTTTCTATAGGCTCCGGCGGCAGAACCATAATATCGAACGGATAGGATCTTCAATTGTTCTTCCGTGCTGAAAATTATATTTAACCGCCTGCAGGTCAAACCCAGGCTTATGAATTCAGCGCCAGTCAGGTAGCTGGCAATGCTAAACAGAAGCTCATTTGGCAATGTCAATAAAGGCGACACCTGTTCTTGGGGAACAACTGAAATACTGTGCGTCGTATTTTGTCCAGGCGGATTGCCAGAACGAGTTGAACTGCGGGGGGGCTGGGCAAGAAAGTCAACATTACTACCTATATTATTCATAGAATTCAGTTGTCTGTTATATTGAGTTCACCTCATCAGTATGCCTCGTTGACATACATGGTTCCCTGAGATCCCACACCTTGACAGTCATGTCGTGAGAGCCCGAAGCCAGCCGACCGTCCGGCAATTGGGTAACGGAACTCACCCAATGCTCATGCCCAGTCAGCGTCACCACGCATTGTAGCCCCTCTGGCTTGTTCAGATCCCACACCTTTATGCTTTTTTCAGGTAAGTTTAAACTTATGTAGTTTCCAGCGCAGGAAGCCAGTCGCCCGTCAGCCAATACCGTGACTGAGTTCACCCACTCCCTATGCCCCGTCAACGTTACCACGCATTGCTGCCCGTCGGGCTTGCCCAGATCCCACACTTTTATGGTCTTATCCATAGAACAGGAAACCAGCCGCCGATCTGGTAATTGCGTGACAAATTCCACCCAGCCGGTATGCCCATGCAGCGTCGCCACGCACTGCTGCCCATCGGGTTTGTCCAGATCCCACAGCTTTATGGTTTTGTCACCGGAGCAGGAAGCAAGTCGACCATCATGTAATTGCGTGACTGCGCTAACCCCGCTGCTATGACCATACAGCGTTGCCACGCATGGCTCTGTATGAAGCTTACTCAGATCCCATATCTTTATAGTATGATCAAAAGAACTCGAAGCCAGACGACCATCAGCCAATAGTGTGACGAATTCCACCCAATGTGTATGCCCATACAGGGTCGCCAGGCATTGCTGTTCATCAGGCTTGTTTAGATCCCACACCTTCACAGTCATATCATCAGAGCAAGAAGCCAGACACCCACCGGGTAATTGTATGACGGAGTACACAGTATCAGTATGTTCATTCAGCGTCATCACGCATTGCTCCCCATCAGGCATATTCAGATCCCACAATTTTATGGTCTGGTCACTAGAGCAGGAAGCCAGCCGCCCATCGTCTAATGCCCTGACTGATCTCACACAGTCAGAATGCCCGAACAAGGTAACTACTAACGTTTTCCCGGCATTACTTTCCTTAGAAGCCAGGTATGCATTACTTACCCATCGAAAATAAGCAAGCCGTAATAATGAATCATCGATATCATTGCCCGGAACAGCCGGTATGCGGGTGTTTGCAATCAGCTCTCTATAAGCGCCAGCGGCAGAGCCATAGTATTCATCGGATAGTTTTTTCAGTCGATCCCAAGTGTTAAAAGTTGTTGATAGTCGTCTACTTGTCAAAGAAAAACGACAAAAATCAACGAAAGGCAGGTAGTTGGCAATTTCGACCAGAATCTCATTTGGCATTGCCAGTAAAGGTGACACCTGTTCCGGTGGAACAACTGAAATCCCATGTGCGGTTTTTTCCCATGGCTGAATGTTAAACGGTTTTGTTGCAAAGGTATTGGAAACGGCAGCAATATTATCCATAAAACCACTGACCATTAAACAGCTCCAGAGTTCATTCCAGGAGATGGAATAATGAATTCAGGTCCTGCAATAGCGCCCGTCTGGATACTTCAATAGCAAGGATTACGGGTTGCGGGACTATTTGCTAAAAAAGTGAAATTTCAGGCTAATTTGCTGCTGCCACAGTAGGGCAGTCTATTCCCGAGCAGTGTCTCAAGTCTCATGCCATTGTTTTGTCAATAGAGTTTTGTCAATAGAGTTTTGTCAATAGAGTTTTGTCAATAG
>NZ_JAHHPO010000477.1 GCF_024606365.1 Endozoicomonas sp. ONNA2 | reverse complement strand
TTCTTTTTTCTTCCTTTGTGTCTTTGTGCCTTTGTGGTGAAAGTCTTTTAACTAAATATGACAAGGCTTTCACGCTTAAGTCAGTGCCATTAGGTCATGAGCACCTCTGAATACGATTGAAAATAGACTGGAGCAAGAATTCCCATGGCTCATAATCAGTTTGCTGAGTTTATTCCCGTAAATATTGCCGTCTTGACGGTATCCGACACCCGCACCGAGGCAAACGACACCTCCGGTCAGTTACTGGTTGAAAGCCTCACTGCCGCTGGTCACAAGCTAGCCGACAAGGCCATTGTCAAAGACGACATCTACAAGATTCGGGCAGTCGTATCTCGCTGGATTGCCAGTGATGCCGGGTCTCCGGACTGTGTGCAGGCAGTGTTGGTTACAGGCGGTACCGGGTTTGCCGACAGAGACAGCACACCCGAAGCGCTGCTGCCTATTTTTGACAAGCAGATTGATGGTTATGGCGAGTTGTTCCGTCAGCTTTCCTATGAACAGATCAAAACCTCTACAATCCAGTCCCGTACCGTGGCGGGCATAGCCAATGGCACGGTGATTTTTGTGATGCCCGGCTCCAATAATGCCTGTAAGACCGCCTGGAAAGGCATTATCAGGGATCAGCTGAACAGCCAGCATCGTCCATGTAACTTTGTTGAACAATTGAAAAGGGCCGGGTGATTATGTCTTTTGCCAATAATGCCCTTAGCCATATCGATAGTGATGGTAAGGCCAGCATGGTTGATGTTGGTGAAAAAGACATCACACGTCGTGAAGCCAGGGCCGAAGGATATATCTACATGGCGCCTGAGACGCTGGCACTGGTAAAAGACAATGGTCTTAAAAAAGGTGATGTGCTTGCCGTGGCCAGAATTGCTGGTATTCAGGCTGCCAAACAGTGCAGCCAGCTGGTGCCACTTTGTCACCCGTTGATGCTGAACTTTATTGGTGTTGAGTTTCAATTTGACAGTGCGCCTTCAGTGAGTCCGCCTTCATTAAATAGTGAAGCCTGCATCCGAATTGAAACCTGTTGTCGTCTGAATGGTAAAACCGGCGTTGAGATTGAAGCACTGACAGCGGCATCGGTGGCTGCCCTGACCATCTATGATATGTGCAAGGCAGTGGACAAAGAGATGCACATTGAAGGCATTCGTGTGCTGGAAAAGAGCGGCGGTCGTAGTGGTCACTACATTCACGGTTCAGCGACATCTGCCGCAGATGGTGCAGCATGATTAAAGTACGGTTTTTTGCCAGTTTTCGGGAAAAGCTTGACTGCGAGCAATTGACTCTGGAAGAAGGGGAGTATGCTTCCTTACTGTCTGCATTAAAAAGTCAGTTGGCTAATAAAGGTGAAGCCTGGCGTGAAGTCATGATCAGTGAGCGTACCCTGGTTGCCATCAATCAGACGATGACTCGTCAGGATGTCACATTGCAGCCTGGTGATGAGATTGCCTTTTTTCCTCCGGTTACCGGGGGGTGATTTTTTTTTGAACCACAAAGACACGAAGACACAAAGTTTTACCAGGAGGCTGTCCGAGAATAGACTGCCCTACTGCGGCGAC
>NZ_JAHHPO010000476.1 GCF_024606365.1 Endozoicomonas sp. ONNA2 | reverse complement strand
CTCAAGCGGAGCGCTCTACGCGCTCCTGTCTTATATCACCGCCCGATTGGGCGATGCTTTACGACGGGTTTGGTAACCAATTCAAGCCCATCCGCCAGGGCTTGGGCAACCAGCAGGCGGTCAAACGGGTCTTTATGAATCATGGGAAGGGTGCCAGACAGTTCGCCGTGGTATGGCTGAATGGGTAACGCAGAGAAACCTTCTTCTTTGAGAATGGAAGATAAACCTTCCGGAGCCTCCAGTTTCCCCAGTATTTTCTTGATAGCGATCTCCAAAATGGATGCTGCGCTGACAAACCATGTTGTCTACGCTGATAATCAATGCGCGAGTTTCAGGTCCCAGACGATCATAATCTTTAAGCCACCAGAGAAAGACGCAGGAATCCAACAATAAGTGCCGGATGCTCATCATTTGCCGCCTTCAAATAGTTCGACGATATCATCGTCTGTACCGTCAGCAGAGTCACCAAAAGCGGTATCAGACTGGTTAACTTCATCTTTATACCGGCCAGGCTTGCGTGTCCTGCGTTCACGATACGGTACCAGCTTGAGGTAGGGTTTGCCCGCCCTGGAAATAATGACCCGCTCTCCACGCCAAGCCATTTCTCCCAACTGGGAGAGGCGGGTTTTGGCTTCGTGCATATTGATTACCTGCCCTGGTTTGCTGGCGGATGATTCAGGCATGGGCAAATCCTTCGGTTTGACTGGCTAACAGTAGCTAACCTTCAGGAGGCTGGCAAACAAAAACCTGCAAAAACCTGGGTCAAGTCTTGATAAAAAAGCTGCAGTCAGGTCTTTGATTGTGAAATATCTTTTCTCATCACCATAAACGGCAATTGTTATGCATAATGAAAGACCTGCCCCTGATTTTTAATCTGTCTGCACTTTCTTCTGAAACCACATCTTCCGAAACACATTCTCCCGTTGCCTCTCAAGGTCTTCCCTGGAAGAGTTTGGCACCGTCCTGAACTCTGGACTATTGTCCTTATGCTCATTCAATGGAGGAATACGAACATCACGCTGGGCTTGCTCAGGAGGAAAAAGGTCAGGATGCGTTTCCTGGGTAACGGTAACCTCAGGTTCTGAGGATACCTTGGGAATAATACCCAGCCAAACGCCAATCTTCCTGAATTGTAACTTGATTTGCTCCCAGCCGTGTTTAATACCGTCTTTCATTCTCTGGCAGAACGACCTTGTGTCTACTTTCTCCACTGACCAGCCATAGGCAATGGTCACATTATTCGGATTAACGCCCCTTTCAACTGTTACGATCTCTCCATTAGCGCCAACATGGGCAGTAACAGTTGTTTTATCGAATGCAGAATCATTAATGTGCAGTTTTGCCGGGTGTTCAAGTTCATATGTTAAGGGTTTAGATTGAGTTCCGTGCATCATTACATCTCCTTTATTGAGAAATTGTTACTCAATGTAAAAATCATTCCATCGTTTCCAACGCCCCCTGATGACATAACCTGTAAATGGCAACTATCGAAATAACCCTCTGCAGGTCTGAAATCAGCTTGGGAATAATTCTACAGGCAAACAAAAAAAATTGGATAACTGTACTGTTATCTCTACTGACAAAAAGCTGGGGTCAAAAAGCTGAAAAAGCCCTGTCGGCTTCACCCGCAAAAGCACAAGTGGTTCCAGCTTTTCAAGAAACGGGCGGCGGGTAGCGTCTGTAGAAATGTCGAAGTTATTTCAGGACAGCTCCCCGGGAGGCTGTCCGAGAATAGCGC
>NZ_JAHHPO010000475.1 GCF_024606365.1 Endozoicomonas sp. ONNA2 | reverse complement strand
GGAGGAAAAGAAATCAATTGAGATTCCCCCAGTAGCGGCGAGCGAACGGGGATTAGCCCTTAAGCAATTTTTGGTCTAGTGGAAGACTCTGGAAAGTGTCGCCATAGTGGGTGATAGCCCCGTACACGAAAGGCCAATCATTGTGAAATCGAGTAGGACGGGACACGTGAAATCCTGTTTGAACATGGGGGGACCATCCTCCAAGGCTAAATACTCCTGACTGACCGATAGTGAACCAGTACCGTGAGGGAAAGGCGAAAAGAACCCCGTTGAGGGGAGTGAAACAGAACCTGAATCCGTGTACGTACAAGCAGTGGGAGTCGGTGTACAGTTGACAGTGGACAGTAGACAGTTAATGTGCAAAAGCACGGTTGACTGCGAGGCTGAAACACCGTCGCTGGATGATAGGGCGTCGGAATGAAACAGGGAGCCAGAAACAGGCACTTCCTGAACCGTTCACCGTCTACTGTCAACTGTCCACCGATGACTGCGTACCTTTTGTATAATGGGTCAGCGACTTACTTTCAGTGGCAAGGTTAACCGTTTAGGGGAGCCGTAGGGAAACCGAGTCTTAACAGGGCGCGTTCTTGGGAACAACAGTCGCTGGGAGTAGACCCGAAACCGGGCGATCTATCCATGGGCAGGTTGAAGGTTGAGTAACATCAACTGGAGGACCGAACCGACTATCGTTGAAAAGCTAGCGGATGACCTGTGGATAGGAGTGAAAGGCTAATCAAGCCCGGAGATAGCTGGTTCTCCTCGAAAGCTATTTAGGTAGCGCCTCGTGTCTCACCATCGGGGGTAGAGCACTGTTTGGGCTAGGGGGCCATCCCGGCTTACCAACCCCATGCAAACTCCGAATACCGATGAGTGCAATCACGGGAGACACACGGCGGGTGCTAACGTCCGTCGTGGAAAGGGAAACAACCCAGACCGTCAGCTAAGGTCCCAAAGTAACAGTTAAGTGGGAAACGATGTGAGAAGGCCCAGACAGCCAGGAGGTTGGCTTAGAAGCAGCCACCCTTTAAAGAAAGCGTAATAGCTCACTGGTCGAGTCGGCTCGCGCGGAAGATTTAACGGGGCTCAAACTGTTCACCGAAGCTACGGGGTTCAGTGGACAGTTGACAGTGGACAGTAAACAGTTTGGTGAGTATACATGCAGGGTTTTGAGCAGTTGGATGTATTCAAGAAAGCGTACCGGGCTTCGCTGGAAGTTCATAAGCTCACACTTGAATATCCAAAGCATGAACAAATGCATGGTCTTGCTGACCAAATGCGCAGAGCCAGTAAAGGCATATGCGCAAATGTTGCTGAAGGCTATGGCAAAATGAGTATTTCAAAAGCTGAATTTCGAAGGTTCTTATTAATGGCCATCGGATCAGCCGACGAAATACGAGTATGGATCAGATACTCACTGGATCTCGGATACATCGAGAAAAATCAGTGGGAACACCTGAAAACCGAATACCAGACAATTGCCAAAATGCTAACGAATTTGCACAAGAGTCACCAATGACTCAGGGCAAAACCGTCCACCGTCTACTGTCAACTGTCTACTGAACCGGTAGAGGAGCGTTCTGTAAGCCGTTGAAGGTGTACCGGGAGGTATGCTGGAGGTATCAGAAGTGCGAATGCTGACATGAGTAACGACAAGGGGAGTGAGAAGCTCCCCCGCCGGAAGACCAAGGGTTCCTGCGCAACGCTAATCGGCGCAGGGTGAGTCGGCCCCTAAGGTGAGGTCGAAAGACGTAATCGATGGGAAACAGGTCAATATTCCTGTACCCCTTGTGACTGCGACGGAGTGACGGAGAAGGCCAGGCCAGCGCGGCGTTGGTTGTCCGCGTTTAAGGTAGTAGGCTGGGGACCCAGGCAAATCCGGGTCCTCAAGGCCGAGAGCTGACGACGAGGTTCCAAGGAACCGAAGTGGTTGATGCCATGCTTCCAGGAAAAACTTCTAAGCTTCAGGTCACCAGGGACCGTACCCCAAACCGACACAGGTGGTCAGGTAGAGAATACCAAGGCGCTTGAGAGAACTCGGGTGAAGGAACTAGGCAAAATGGCACCGTAACTTCGGGAGAAGGTGCGCCGGCGATGGTGAAGGGCTTGCCCCGTAAGCTGTTGCTGGTCGAAGATACCAGGTGGCTGCGACTGTTTATTAAAAACACAGCACTGTGCCAACACGAAAGTGGACGTATACGGTGTGACGCCTGCCCGGTGCCGGAAGGTTAATTGATGCTGTTATCGCAAGAGAAGCGGTTGATCGAAGCCCCGGTAAACGGCGGCCGTAACTATAACGGTCCTAAGGTAGCGAAATTCCTTGTCGGGTAAGTTCCGACCTGCACGAATGGCGTAACGATGGCCACGCTGTCTCCACCCGGGACTCAGTGAAATTGAAATCGCTGTTAAGATGCAGCGTATCCGCGGCTAGACGGAAAGACCCCGTGAACCTTTACTACAGCTTCACAGTGGATCTTGATGTTGCCTGTGTAGGATAGGTGGGAGGCTTTGAAGCGGTGACGCCAGTTGCCGTGGAGCCACCCTTGAAATACCACCCTGGCAATATTGAGGTTCTAACCCGGGTCCCGGAACGGGATCGGGGACATTGTGTGGTGGGTAGTTTGACTGGGGCGGTCTCCTCCCAAAGAGTAACGGAGGAGCACGAAGGTGTGCTAAGTACGGTCGGACATCGTACGGTTAGTGTAAAGGCACAAGCACGCTTGACTGCGAGAGGTACATCTCGAGCAGGTGCGAAAGCAGGTCTTAGTGATCCGGTGGTTCTGAATGGAAGGGCCATCGCTCAACGGATAAAAGGTACTCCGGGGATAACAGGCTGATACCGCCCAAGAGTTCACATCGACGGCGGTGTTTGGCACCTCGATGTCGGCTCATCACATCCTGGGGCTGAAGCCGGTCCCAAGGGTATGGCTGTTCGCCATTTAAAGTGGTACGCGAGCTGGGTTTAGAACGTCGTGAGACAGTTCGGTCCCTATCTGCCGTGGACGTTGGAAGTTTGAGAAGAGCTGCTCCTAGTACGAGAGGACCGGAGTGGACGGACCACTGGTGTTCGGGTTGTGTCGCCAGACGCATTGCCCGGTAGCTATGTTCGGACGGGATAACCGCTGAAAGCATCTAAGCGGGAAGCCCCCTTCAAGATGAGACTTCCCTGACTCCTTGAGAGTCCTGAAGAGCCGTTAAAGACGATGACGTTGATAGGTTGGGTGTGTAAGTGCTGTGAGGCATTGAGCTAACCAATACTAATGACTCGTGCGGCTTGACCATATAACGCCAAAGCGATTTACGTACCAGTTGACAGTGGTCAGTGACCAGTAGTCAGTTGGAGCCATACACAAGAGTGTACAGCAAGAAAGCTTAATGATTGGATTCCAGAGTTAGGGGAGGTGTGCTCATAACACATAACCCATGACTCAAACCAGATAAGCCTGGCGACCATAGAAGGTTAGAACCACCTGATCCCATCCCGAACTCAGCAGTGAAATGACCGATCGCCGATGGTAGTGTGGGGCTTCCCCATGTGAGAGTAGG
>NZ_JAHHPO010000474.1 GCF_024606365.1 Endozoicomonas sp. ONNA2 | reverse complement strand
GCTTTTGCTTCTGGAATTAATAGATAGATGCTTAATGTCTATCGTAAGAGACTGCCCTACTGCGGTTGCGATAAATTGGTCTAAAAATTCGTTTTTTTCTGGCAAACAGGCCAGGGATCTGAAAAGGCCTGAATCACAGATATTATAAGTTAACGTTATGAATATATGTGTTATTATCGCGCACTGGTGATATATCAGACTTCTTTGGGTCTGGCAGACTTCTGGACCATGCATGGTAGGGTTAACTTGAGTTTTCTGAAATCAACTTTGCGGTTCTTTCACCACCAGTTTTTGAAATTGAGCTGGCTGGCTTTACTGATGGTGTTGTTGGGTCACGTTATTTTCTCCTGGGTGTTGATGTGGCTGGCCGGTGAATCCGCACTTCTGCCTTTTGACCGATGGTTCTATTTTTATATCACTACATCGACCACTGTCGGTTATGGCGATCTGAGTCCGGGCAGTGGAGCCGGACGCATTCTGGCTGCGTTATTTATTCTTCCCGGTGGCGTTGTGCTTCTTGCAGGGGTTCTGGGGAAGCTGTCATCATTTTTTCTTGGGGTATGGAGAAGGGGTATGCAGGGCAGGGGCGACTTTTCAGGTTTGGAAAATCATATCGTTATATTTGGCTGGAAACGCAATCATACCCCGAAAATGGTGGATCTGATTTTTGGCGACAATCGTCGTGAGAATCGCAAGGTATTACTCTGTACCAGTCAGGAAATGGACAATCCTTTACCAGAAAAGGTTTTGTTTGCTCAAGGGGAAAGCCTGACCGATCACTCTTTTATCCAGCGAACCGGTGTCGGCAATGCGGCCAGAGTTATCGTGTTCCGTGACTCCGATGACCAGACCCTGGCAACTTGCCTGGGTATCGCTGCGACGAAAACGAAGGCCCATATTGTTGCCTGGTTTGACAATGTGCAGATGGTCGGGTTGCTGCAGTCCCACTGCCCGCAAATTGAGTGTCACAGTAATATTTCCATGGAATTGCTGGTCCGCTCTGCCCAGGATCCGGGGTCCTCTCGGATACAACAGCAACTGTTATCAACGTTGATAGGGCCTACTCAGTACAGTGTTCCCGTGCCTGAAGAGTTTGGAGGGACTACCTTTGGCAGGCTACTGGCGTTTTTTAAAGCTGATCATGAAGCAATAGTCCTGGGAGTGGCCGGGTCCGCCACCGGCAATGATCTGAGGTTAAATCCGCCCGGTAATCACCGGGTGGAAGCCGGGCAGATTGTGTACTACATGGCCGAGCAGCGGATTCATGGGAATGAAATTCAGTGGGAGCAGCTGTAGTTATTGAGGCATCTACTTTGGAACTTTTATTTAATTAACAGGTCAAACAAACAATAAGAGGTGGCCAGTTCTAGCCTCGTTTTGATGGTGTTTCCAGAACTGCACACTCAACCCGTAGCAGTTATCAATTTCCCATGATCCCGGGCTTTAACAGGTTGCTTCACATCCAGCTGGCCCCGGTATGCAGAGCAGGGATAAGAGGTATAAGTAGTTAACCAAATGAAATCGTATTTTCTGACTAAGTGGTCAGTCACTCTGCGGCGTCACAACTACGGTCACATAGCTACGGCTATGCTCCCTACGTTGTGCCTTGCATAGTA
>NZ_JAHHPO010000473.1 GCF_024606365.1 Endozoicomonas sp. ONNA2 | reverse complement strand
GTATCAGGATAGACTGGATGGCAAGCTTGCAGGTGGGAAAAAACGAAGTAGTAGGCCAATATGGCCGGGATGACACCCGCAGCACCGTTGGTGGGCGCCGTGACCACACGGCCCCCGCAGGCATTTTCTTCGTTAACGGCCATGGCAAACAGGGTGACCCAGTCCATGATGGCAAAGTGATCCATCAGCATGGCTTCAGGGTTGCCGGTCAGTTTTTGATGCATAGTAGCTGCGCGGCGCTTCAGGCCACTGACCGGAAGGTTGCCTTCCATACGCAGGCCCCGCTCGATGCAGGCGTGCATCACTGCCCAAATGGCATCGATCTTGTCATTGACCAGGGCCGCATCACCATTATGCCGGGCAACTTCATTGGCAAACGTCAACTGGGCAATGGTCAGGTTGTGTTCGTGGCAAAGGTCAAGAAGGTCTGCGGCAGTTCTGAAAGGGTAAGGAATCTGGCCTGAATCTTCTGCGCTGTTGACCGCCCCTGGCTGATTGAACTCATCGGCACTGACCACAAAGCCGCCACCAATGGAGAGATAAGACTTGTAATAAATCACAACCCCATTTTTATCGGAAGCGAAAATGCGCATGCCATTGGGGTGTTCAGGCAGACTCTCGCCGTTATGGAAAATCAGGTGCGTATCGTAATCAAAGGCAATGGCGTGTTGGCGGGGCAGCTTGAGTTTTTTATTGGTTTTGATCTGTGCAAAAATTTGCTCAGCCTCATCAGGATCAATCGTGTCCGGGCGATAACCGGCCAGGCCGAGCAGGGTGGCCTTATCGGTGCCATGGCCGACGCCAGTGAGCGCCAGTGAGCCATAGAGACCAACACGAATGGTTGAGATACTGGCCAGGATGCCTTTCTCTTCAAGCTCATTCAGAAAGCGGTGTCCTGCCCACATCGGGCCCACTGTGTGAGAACTGGATGGGCCAATGCCCGTTTTGAAAATATCAAAAATACTGAGCATAGTGTTTGCTGGCTCTGCAAAAGGTTAGGGAAAGCGGCGGATTTCTGATTGTGCCCGGGGCCGCCATGGCCCCGGTTATGGGATCAGATCAACTGGGACGTAATAAAGCCGGTAATTGCAATCAGGCCCATCACCACGGTGAAGATGTTGGCTTTGGAGCGGTATTTGGCCATTGCCGGTACTTTATGGGTGGCGTATACCGGCAGGATGAACAGAATCATTGCCAGGATTGGGGCAACCAGTGATTCGATCATGCCCATAACGCTGACATTGGCATAGGCAACCGCCCAGACTGACAGGGTGATAAAGACGATAATCCCCTTATCGATGGCGTTCATATTGACCTGCTTGCCCTGTGCCCTGGCACGATTGACGATCATGCCCCGCAGGCCTTCACGGGTGCCCATGTAGTGCCCGAAGAAGGATGAAGAGATGGCAACTATCGCCACTATCTGGGCGAGCCAGGCAAACAGCTGGTTATCCGTGCGCTCGGCAAAAATCGACAGAATCGGCAGGTTGGCAGCCTTGGCCTGAAGCAACTCTGCGGGAGACAGGGTAAGAACGCAGCTGTATACAAAGAACATGGTAAAGCCCACCAGCATCATGGTGGTGCGCATCAGAGTCTTGCTGCTCTGATGTTCCGCATTATCTCCCAGCTCCCGGCGATAGGTTGAGGCAAAAGAAGACACCGCCGGCGAGTGGTTGAAGGCAAATACCAGCACCGGAATAGTCAGAAAAACGGTTTTGAGAAAGTCGCCAGCGGAAACAGAGGCGTCAAACTGGGCTGTGTTCCACTGGGGAATCAGGTACAAAGAGGTACCCAGAAGCACAAGGATCAGTGGGTAGACGATGGCGTTGGTGACTTTCAGTACGATCTTCTGACCGGCGACCATAACGCTCACCATGGCAGCCACCAGCACAAAGCTCAGGATTGCCCGGTTTGGCTCTGTCATCCCCAGCTGATTCACCATCAGTGAGCTGACAGTATTGGTAATACCGATGCCATAGATCAGCAGGATAGGGTAGATGGAAGCAAAGTAGCCCAGAGTGATCAGGCTTCCGGCTTTTTGACCAAAATGTTCGGTAACCGTTTCGGTAATATCGGCTTCTGGATTTTTCGAGGACAGGCACAGACGGTTGAGACCGCGATGGGCCAGAAATGTCATGGGACCGATAAGAATGGTCATCAGGATCAGTGGCCAGATGCCACCGAGACCGGCGTTAATGGGTAAAAATAGAACACCGGCACCAATAGCGGTGCCAAACAGTGTCAGCATCCATTCAGTATCCCGTTTCTGCCAACCGCCCGCTGCGCCATCATTCAGAGCAATGGATTGAGTCAAGGTGTGTGACATTTTGTGTTATCCGCCTGGTTAGTTAATCAGTTGGCGCGGACTTTACAGAACTTATGTGCGGTGTATCTTGATGCAGATCAAAATGATCACTTTTTGTTCGATGGGGTGACGGGAAGATTTTTTATCTTTAATTGCTATGTGTTTACGGTTTTACTGGGAGGGGGGTAACAATAAGGAGCTGTCCTGAAATAACTTCGACATTTCTACAGACGCTACCCGCTA
>NZ_JAHHPO010000003.1 GCF_024606365.1 Endozoicomonas sp. ONNA2 | reverse complement strand
CCTTTTTCCTTAACAGGAACAGATACAAAATCATAAAAACTTCTAAACTAACACTGCGTTGAGTTGTTGGCATTTGTTATCAGGACACTATGCTTCAATTCAGGCAGTAAATATTTAGCTTGGAGTTTTCAATCAAAATGCAAAATTATCAATCCCTTGACACCAATATTAACCCTCAATACTTGTCAGCTAATCCAAACGCTTTATATTCTCCACAGCCGGTGGGTTCATCAGGCACTCACACGGTAGCACGAGGAAACGACACCCCTTCACTTGAAGGTCTTCAAAAAGATGTACGACAATTTGTTCAGGTATTATTATCTGATAGACAAGTTAACATAGTTACTTCACCCTCCCTGGTCAATACAACTGAGGAAATCACCGCCTGGGTAATGAATGAGGCGGGCTTAAAAGGGACTGCTATCGGGTCTGGTCAAACTCGACCCAATATTGAGAACACTTTAGAAGGCATACATGTTCATTCAAGAAGTGAACATGTTGATAAAGTCCTGAAACGACTCGATATTTCACATACAACCAGCTCAGAAATAAGACATAAGGGCCCTGTAGTCGTTACAGCTGAACTCAATAATAAAATTGAAAAAGATACCAAAGGTATGATTACTGATTTTCTAAAATCCAGAGATCTGACAGAGCCAAACCTTATGTTTCGCCTGGTCACTTGGTTATTTCAATATGTTTCATGGAAAAGACCTTTTGATTTAATGAATAATGTACGGAGTTCAGGAATGACATGGAATAATACAACCCGCCCGGAAATTCAGTGGATGACAAGTTGTGACACCAACTCCATCGCACACACTCAATCAGAAGGCTATGATTTTGTATCTGTTCCTGTTAAGGAAAAAGGAATGAAAGCAGTGCTTGTGTTACCACCAGACGGAGCCGACGAAAATAGTGACGATCTCAATCGGATTCTGTCAAATGGGCTGGCTTCCATTCTGGGTAAAAAAGCAAATGATGAAGCGAGTCTAACGCTCCCCAAATTCAAATTTGACTATGAATTTACAACAAAATACCCGGCGCCTGGAGTCACCGGCAAACATAAGGCAGCATTGAATTTTGATCAAAAAGGAGCAGATGTAGCGGCAATATCAGATATTTGGGTTACTGAATGTTTAAGACCTAATAAAAAACGTATCAAGTTTGACCGCCCGTTCTACTTTTCAATAATTAAGGAAAATGCCAATAAGCCCAGTGTGGTTGCCATGGCCAAGATTAATCAGCCTTGGAATAGTTAACGCCTACTCCTTGCTACGGGAAATAAACAACTAAGGAGAGCACTTAGGGTAGACATTACGGAGTTCTTCCTGATGGACTATTGTCTATTGTTTCTTTAGCTTCTGCGATCGAGTGCAGGCGGGTTGGTTTC
>NZ_JAHHPO010000472.1 GCF_024606365.1 Endozoicomonas sp. ONNA2 | reverse complement strand
CAGCTGTCCAAAATGACTTGCTCGATATCATATTTAGAAAGCGGAATTGGTATTAACAATCCTGAGAACATCACTGATGAGCAGTGGGACAACGTTGAACTTGTGAATAACTCAAAAAAACCCCCGCAATTGCGGGGCTTTTAGAAGAGTGCCAGCCTGATGAAGGCTCAACAGTCATCGGATAATGACAGGCAAAACGCCATTATGCTGCAGCTACGCTGACATACTTGCGTTTTTTAGGCCCCTTCACTTCAAACACGACTTTACCATCGGCCATGGCGAACAGGGTGTGGTCCTTACCGATACCTACGTTAACACCAGCGTGGAACCTGGTACCACGCTGACGAACGATAATGGCACCCGCCTGGATAGCCTGACCACCAAAGATCTTGACACCAAGGCGTTTACTTTTTGAATCACGACCGTTGCGGGTACTACCGCCAGCTTTTTTGTGAGCCATCTTGCTCTCCTTTTATCCCGGACTTGCCTTTGGCTACCATAGGCCGCCCTTGGAAATATTTAACAGGGTTGATACAACCTGTCAGCAATCATTAACCGGCAATTCCGGTGATCTTCAGCTCAGTGAACCACTGACGATGGCCCATCTGCTTGCGGTGATGCTTACGGCGCTTGAATTTGATGATCTTGATTTTTGGGCCACGGCCATGGCTGACGACTTCAGCGGTAACCTTGGCCCCTTCAATCACTGGAGCACCAACTTTCAGCTCTTCGCCATTGGCGATCAGCAGAACGTCGTTGATTTCCAGGCTTTCGCCAGCGGCGCTGCTCAATTTTTCTACCTTCAGGATTTCTCCTTCGGTCACGCGGTACTGCTTACCGCCAGTTCTGATAACTGCGTACATGATTTGATCTCCGAAAATCCTTGAGAGCCTCTTTGTCAAAGGCATCCACCGGCCCTGGAAAGGCAGGGTGGAATTTATAACTATCTAAAAACCCTTTTTTTTCAAGCTGATGGCTAATTTTGGAAGCTGATAACTCCAACAGGTTGAAAAGACCATTACGGCCTTTCTGGTACCATCAGGGGTGGAGCGGTACCTCATGGGCTGAAGGGCGGCAGAAATCTGCCATTTGCCAGCAATCCATGACAAAACGGTACACCGCACCGGATTCTCAGATAGGGGGCAGAATTTTAAGGGAGTCCAGCCCCACTGGCAAGACCTGTTGGTATTTTATCCTGCCCGGACCAGGAGGCCTGCAGCCTGGTCCAGAGAAATAAGCAGGCACCGTGCAAAGACCCTGTATTGGTACCATCACCGCAGACTGCTATTGACAGTTGCAGTAGCACTAAATAGGATCCCCTATTTTGCCCCACCAAATAAGTCAGATGCCGGACACACAACAACCCTCCTTTCAGACCGCAGTCCATGACGATTTTCGCAGGGTGGACCAGTGCATTTATGAGCAATTGCACTCTGACGTCGCCCTGATCAGCAAAATCAGCGAATACATAATCAAGTCCGGTGGCAAGCGGCTACGTCCTTTGCTGGTACTGCTGACGGCCAGGGCCTGTGGTTACCATGATTACAACCATGTGCCACTGGCGGCCATTATTGAATTTCTGCACACCGCGACCCTGCTGCATGATGATGTCGTGGATCAGTCAGACCTGCGCCGCGGCAGAGACACAGCCAATGCCCTGTGGGGCAACGCACCCAGCG
Organism: Endozoicomonas sp. ONNA2; assembly: GCF_024606365.1. Classification (GTDB taxonomy): domain Bacteria; phylum Pseudomonadota; class Gammaproteobacteria; order Pseudomonadales; family Endozoicomonadaceae; genus Endozoicomonas. The sequence goes on along the minus strand of NZ_JAHHPO010000472.1, from coordinate 3,127 downwards.
TTCTGGTGGGTGATTTTCTATACTCCCGCGCATTCCAGATGATGGTGGGGCTGGAGAACTTCAGGCTGCTGCATATTCTGGCCGATGCCACCAATATTATTGCCGAGGGTGAGGTCATGCAGTTGATGAACATCAATGATGCAGATGTCACCGAAAATGGCTACATGGACGTTATTCGCTGCAAAACCGCCATGCTGTTTCAGGCCTCCAGCCAAACGGCTGCCGTACTGAGCAAGGCGAGCCCTGAACTGGAAAAGAATATGACTGACTATGGCAATTACCTCGGCATAGCCTTCCAGCTGGTGGATGATACGCTGGACTATGAGGGCGATGCTGAAACCATGGGCAAAAACCTTGGGGATGATCTGGCGGAAGGCAAACCCACTTTGCCGCTGATTTATACCCTGAAACATGGCACCAGTGAACAGAAGCTGCTAATAAGGGACGCGATTGAGCAAGGCGGACGGGAAAATATTGCAGCCGTTGTGGCCGCGGTTCGCAGCAGTGGAGCACTTCAGTACACCACGGCCAAAGCCCGGGAATACGCCACCAAGGCAAAACGTTGCCTGGACATACTGCCTCAGGGCGAGTACCGCAGTGCTATGGAGGACCTTGCGGACTTTGCCGTTTTCAGAAGCGGTTGAGCAACAGTCATTTCAAGACGAACTGTCATTTCTAGACGAACTATGTCAAAAGAAACGGCCGGTACCTTGTAAATACCGGCCATTTTTTAACGGTACAAATGGTCATAACAATAATTGGTAGCCTCAATAAAGCCCTCAATACTGCCACAATCAAAACGCTCACCCTTGAATTTATAAGCCATGACACAGCCTCGCTGCGCCTGAGCCATCAACGCATCGGTAATCTGAATCTCGCCACTTTTACCGGGGCGGGTATCATGGATCAGGTCAAAGATGTCCGGTGTCAGAATATAACGGCCAATGATAGCAAGATTACCAGGCGCATCCCCTTTGGCGGGTTTTTCCACCATATCCTCAACACGGATCAGCTCTTGTGAAATGTGCTGGCCCGCGATAACCCCGTATTTATGCACTTCATTTTCAGGCACTTCCTGAACTGCAATGATACTGCAGCGGAACTGCTTATAGAGTTGTGCCATCTGGGCCAGAACCCCGGGACCTCCGGGATTGCTGCACAGATCATCGGCCAGCACCATACCGAAAGGCTGGTCACCAATCAACGTCTGCCCGGTTAATACCGCATGGCCAAGCCCCTTCATCTCTCGCTGGCGGGTGTAGGAGAAGGTACACTGATCGATCACACGGCGGATGTCGGACAACAGGCTTTCCTTGTCCGTACCGGAAATCTGATGCTCCAGTTCGTAGTTCACATCAAAGTGATCTTCCAACGAGCGCTTGCCCCGACCAGTGACAATGCAGATATCCGACATACCGGCCTGCAGCGCCTCTTCAACGCCATACTCAATCAGCGGTTTGCTGACGATGGGCATCATTTCTTTGGGCATGGACTTGGTGGCTGGCAGGAACCGGGTTCCATAGCCTGCTGCTGGAAAAAGACATTTCTTAAGCATGAGAGGCTCTTTGTTAATCCAACTCAAATGAAGCGACTGCCGCTGCAGTCTATATCAGTCACGAATCAGCTTTAGCAACTCTGCAGTTTTCTCCTGCATCAGCGCTTTATCGCCTCGACTTTCTACATTCAGACGAATCACTGGTTCGGTATTGGAAAGTCGCAGATTAAAACGCCACTGTCCCATATCCACGCTGATGCCATCGGTGTTATCAACTGCCAGCGCATCTTGCTGATAGTGGGCCAGCACTCGCTGTATAGCGGCCCCGGGATCGGTCAATTGGCTGTTGATTTCACCCGAAGACGGAAACCTGGCGATACGCTCACGGACCAGCGCTGACAAGCGCTGCCCCTTTGTGGACAGCAACTCCGCGACCAGCAGCCAGGGAATCATGCCGGAGTCACAATAGGCAAAGTCGCGAAAATAATGATGGGCACTCATCTCACCGCCATAAACCGCATCTTCCTGGCGCATCCGCTGCTTGATAAAGGCATGACCGGTTTGGCACAGGACCGGTTCCCCACCCGCCGCTTTTACCTGATCGATGGTGTTCCATGTCAGCCTGGGGTCATGGATGATTTTCGCTCCCGGATCGTGTGCAAGGAATGCCTCCCCCAATAACCCGACAATATAATACCCTTCGATAAACTGTCCCTGCTCATCAAACAGGAAGCAGCGATCAAAGTCACCATCCCAGGCTATGCCCATATCGGCATGATGCGCCAGAACAGCATCCACAGTCGTCTGTCGGCATTCTGGCAGTAAAGGATTAGGGATACCATGGGGGAAGTTACCATCCGGCTCGTGGAGGACTTTGATAAACTCCACTGGCACACCAAGCGTTCGAAATCGTTCCTCGATAGCATCCACCACATGCCCTGCAGCCCCATTGCCGGCATTGACCACCAGCTTCATTGGCTTGAGACTGTCAGTCTGGATGTACCCCAGCAGGTGGCTGATATAATCATTCAGCACAGAGATCTTTTGATAGCCACCGCGCTGTGTCGCAGGCTCGCCAAACCGGTTCGCTTCTGCCAACTGCTGAATTTCCCGCAAACCGTTATCACCACTGATGGGTTGCGCATCGGTCTGCACCAGTTTCATGCCGTTGTAGTCAATAGGATTGTGACTGGCCGTCACCTGGACACCGCCATCAACCCCCAGATGGAATGTGGCAAAGTAGATCTCCTCGGTACCGGACAGGCCAATATCCAGCACATTGACCCCGGCATCACGCAGGCCTTCGGATAATGAGTGCTTGAGAGCGTCACTGGTCAGGCGGGTATCACCACCAACAACCACATCTTTCGGTTTGAGGAACTCACCATAGGCCCGGCCTATGCGGTAGGCAATATCTTCATTGAGTTCATCCGGCAGGCGGCCACGGATATCGTACGCCTTGAAACAGGGGAGCGTGTTCATTTCTCAGTCGCAATGAAAATTAAAGGTCTGTATTTAACTACGAATTCCCTCAAATAGACAAATGGTGTCGGGTAGAAAATTTCTGCAGGTTATACCCTGAATCCGTAACTTCAGAAGACGTTGAAACCTTCGGAAGCCGGTCGTGCCGAT
>NZ_JAHHPO010000471.1 GCF_024606365.1 Endozoicomonas sp. ONNA2 | reverse complement strand
GCTCCCGTTTTAACTTTGGTCTGTCGGTGAGATTCCGACACGTGAATCGTCAGTAGCACTGCTCGGCTGGCGTCCTGCGAAAATACTCAGGTTTAGATAACTTTGAGTAGGTTTGAGCAAGTTTTTAGGAGCGGTAAGGCTATTTATAGAATTTGCCAATATTCGTATGCCTGGTTGTCAGGACAAAGACCCTGCCGTATCCGCCAGGAGGCTGTCCGAGATTAGCGCTGATCTGGGCGACCCCGTAGCGAGGACGGCAGAAAATTGAGGATAAAAATTCGGTTTTGTGCGGTGAATAGCGAGGTTATTTGCCGTAAAAAAGCAGATTTCCAGACCAATTTGCTACCGCCAAGGTAGACTATTCTCGAAAAGCCTCTCGGGTATACTCCCACCCACAGTATGGGAACTCAGCTTCCCGGGTTTTAGAAGAGCCCCCGGGTGATGAGCAAAACGAGTCAAAGTTCCCCTTCGTTATGAAGATCAATAATATCACTCCCAGCCTGACGACTATCATCATTCCGGCTGGTAGCCAGCTGCTTCAGATAATGAGCGTCAATATTACCGGCCTTATAACAACCATCAAACACGGAGCAGTCGAAATCGTCAATGTCCGGGTTAAGGGAAGACACCGCTTTTTTCAGATCGTCCAGATCCTGAAAAATCAGTTTATCCGCACCGATCTGCTCACAAACCTCCTGATCCGTACGACCATGGGCAATCAACTCTTCCCGGGTTGGCATATCAATGCCGTACACATTGGGATAACGAATGGCGGGAGCCGCTGAACAGAAATACACCTTCCTGGCCCCGGCATCCCTGGCCATCTCAATAATCTGCTCACAGGTGGTGCCACGAACAACAGAATCATCAACCAGCAGCACATTCTTGCCGGCAAACTCCTGATGAATGGCATTCAGCTTCTGGCGCACCGACTTCTTGCGAATGGCCTGACCAGGCATGATAAAGGTCCGGCCAATATAGCGATTCTTGACGAAACCTTCCCGATAAGGCAGGCCCAGGCGGGTGGCCATCTCCAGGGCAGAGTTTCGGCTGGTATCCGGAATGGGCATCACCACATCGATATCATGGTCAGGCCATTCCCGGAGGATTTTATTGGCCAGGGTCTGCCCCATCCGCAGGCGGGACTGATAGACAAAAATACCATCCAGACTGGAATCCGGGCGGGCCAGATAAACGTATTCAAACATGCAGGGAGTGAGCTTACCGGGCACGCACTGGAACGTATGGAGCTGACGCTGTTCATCAATATAAATGGCTTCCCCCGGCGCAACATCACCCACCAGCTCAAAGTCCAGGGCATCCAGGGCCACGGATTCTGACGCCAGCATGTACTCGGCACCCTTCTCAGTCTCCCGCTTACCGTATACCAGTGGTCGTATACCATGGGGATCCCGGAAACCGACCATGCCATGGCCGTTAAGCAGGGCCACCACAGCAAAGCCTCCTTCACAGCGCTGGTAAACACCGGTCACCGCATTGAAAATATCCTCTGCCTGAGGCTTATGCTTACCCTCTTTTGCCAGCTCATGGGCAAAAACATTGAGCAGAATTTCTGAGTCGGAGTGGGTATTAATGTGGCGCAGGTCGCTTTCAAACAACGACTGTTTAATATCATCCGCATTGGTCAGGTTGCCGTTATGGGCTAGAGCGATACCATAAGGAGAGTTGACATAAAATGGCTGGGCTTCTGCTGAGCTGGACGTACCCGCCGTCGGGTATCGAACATGACCAAGACCTGAGCAGCCATTAAGCCGTTTCATATGACGGGTACGAAAAACATCCTTCACCAGACCATTATCTTTACGCAGGAAAAAACGACCATCATCAAGGGTCACCATCCCCGCAGCGTCCTGCCCCCTGTGTTGTAGCACAGTCAGCGCATCGAACAACAGCTGGTTAACATTTACCGTTGCCGAAATACCGACAATTCCACACATGCACTCATCCTCAGGATTGATCAGCTGAAAACGTTATCGGAACTGGCAGCAAATGATCAAAATTGCCTGTTCAATCATCTGGAACCCGTTTAGTTCTGATAACGGAAAGGCTTAGATCATACGCTAAATCAGCTAATTACGAAAACCGCACCTTCCCTTAAGACCGGCAAGTTGCCAAAAAGTTTTGCGCAATACAGGGTAAGTGACTATGGTCAATCCGGAGGCTGTCCGAGAATAGACTGCCCTACTGCGGTAGCAGCAAATTGGTCTAAAAAGTCGGAGATTTTTACCTGAATCCGTAACTTCAGAAGACGTTGAAACCTTCGGAAGCCGGTCGT
>NZ_JAHHPO010000470.1 GCF_024606365.1 Endozoicomonas sp. ONNA2 | reverse complement strand
TTTAACCATCCGTCCATCATGATCTGGTCGCTGGGCAACGAGTCTGGCTACGGTGCCACCCACGACGCCATGTACCAGTGGACCAAACGCATGGACCCCTCCCGGCCGTTACAGTACGAAGGCGGCTGCTCCGATACGCTGGCTACCGATATTATCTGCCCCATGTACGCTCGCACCCACGAAGACCAGCCCCAGCAGTTTTTCGATAAAACCAAATGGGCGCTGACCAAATGGGTCGGCATGGCCAACGAAACCCGCCCGATCATTCTCTGTGAATACGCCCACGCCATGGGCAACAGCCTGGGCGGTTTTGGCGAATACTGGGATGCGTTTCGCAGCCATCAACGTTTGCAGGGAGGCTTTATCTGGGACTGGGTTGACCAGGGGCTGGACAAATACGACGACAATGGTCGGCACTTCTGGGCCTACGGCGGTGATTTTGGCGATGTGGTCAACGACCGTCAGTTCTGCATTAACGGGCTGGTGTTCCCGGACAAGACCCCGCACCCGGCATTGTTGGAGGCAAAAAGAGTTCAGCAGCCGTTTACTTTTGAGCTGGTCACTACTCAACCACTGACCATTAACATCACCAGTGAAGCGTGTTTTACCCGCACCGATAACCATCAGCTGGTCTGGCAGGTGATGGCAGGCGAGACGGTGCTGGCCAGCGGTGAACAGACCCTGGCTATCGCCCCCGGTGCCAGCCAGCAGCTGGTACTGACTGAAAAGCCACTGGCCATTAGCGGTGACCTGCCACGGCTGAACCTGACCATTATCCAGCCCGCGGCCACCAGCTGGTCTGACGCCGGCCACGAGGTGGCACGCCAGCAGTTTATGCTGGCACCCCGGATTGCTGGCCTGGACGCCAGGCGACGGCTGCTGGCGATGTCCCAGATCAGCGAATCGGGCCATCAGTTGACAGTGACTGCCGGCAGCAACTCTGTCAACAACTCCATCAACAACAGCTGGACCATCCACCGCACCACTGGCCAGCTGGTCAGCTGGATAAAAGACGGCAGTGAACAACTGCTGGCACCGCTGACCGATAATTTCTTCCGGGCACCGCTGGATAACGACATTGGTGTCAGCGAAGTGGACCGCCCGGACCCGAACGCCTGGATGCCCCGCTGGAAAAAGGCCGGGCTGTTTAACCTGCAGCACCGCTGCCTGCTGGTTGAGTGTGACAAGGACCAGGGCGTGGTTGTTGCGCACCACAGCTACAGTCACCCGGAACATCCGGAGCAAGCCCTTATCCAGACGCTCTGGTACCACCGTTTCTTGGCCAGCGGTGAACTGAAGATCAACATTGAGGTCCGGGTGGATGGCGACCTGCCGCCGCTGCCCCGCATCGGTGCCAGCCTGCCTCTGCAGGCGGTGCCAAAAAGCGTCAGCTGGTTTGGCCGCGGCCCCCACGAAAACTATCCGGACCGTCGCCGCAGTGCCGATATCGGCCACTGGTCACTGCCACTGGACGCACTGCATACGCCGTATATCTTCCCCAGTGACAATGGCCTGCGCTGCGACACCTGTCAGTTGCGTATAGGCGACGCCAATATCAGCGGGCAGTTTCATTTCAGTGTCAGCCGCTACGGTCAGGAGCAGCTGGCCAGGGCGACCCACACCAATGAGCTGGTCGCTGGTGACGGTGTCTATGTTTATCTGGACGGTTTTCATATGGGGGTTGGCGGTGATGACTCCTGGACACCCAGCGTACGCCCGGAATATTTACTGAAAGGCACCGATTACCAATGGCATTTTTCGCTGTCTTAACGCCTGATGCTGTGACGGTTGGGCAACCCACCAGCCGTTGCAGGTTTGTCTGGTAACTTTGATACAACCTGATGTACTTCCCATGACTACTGTGCAAACCGCTAACCAGCATATTACGCTGAAGACCAAGGCTTCCTATGGCCTTGGTGCCCTGGGCAAAGATTTTGCCTGCTCCATCATCTATATCTTCCTGATGTATTACTACACCGATGTCGTCGGCCTGTCGGCGGCCTTTGTCGGTGGCCTGTTCCTGGTGGCACGCATTATCGACGCCTTCACGGACCCGCTGATGGGGATGATCGTCGACAACACCCGCTCGAAGTTTGGCAAGTTCCGTCCGTGGATTTTGATTGGCACCCTGGTGAACTCGGCGGTCCTGCTGATGGTGTTCAAAGCCCACAACTTTGAAGGCACCACCGCCTACGTTTATGCCGCCGTCACCTATATTCTCTGGGGCGTCACCTACACCATTATGGACATCCCTTACTGGTCAATGATTCCGGCGCTCTCCTCACAACGCCAGGAGCGTGAGCATCTGGTGGTCTGGCCCCGCATCTTTGCCAGTATCGCCTGGACCTTGATGGGTACCTATGGCCTGTACTGCGTTGGTTTGCTGGGGGATGGCAACGAGGGCAGGGGCTTTTTCTACCTCTGTATCGGTATTGTTATTTCCTTTATTGCCAGTGCCCTGATTACCTTCTTCCAGGTCAAGGAGAAAATAGAGATCACGGTCTCCAGTGAGAAATTCAGTGCCGATGATGTCAAGAAAATTATTATCGGGAATGACCAGCTGAAGTCGCTGATTGGTTTTGTCCTGTCGTTTAATATTGCCATTCAGCTGATCGGCGGCTTTGCCATCTACTACTTCACTTATGCCATCGGTAAGGAAGAGCTGTTCCCGATGTTCTCCCTGGTGGCGGGGATTGCCGAGTTTTCTGGTATCTTCCTGTACCCCTGGATCTCTCAGGTGGTTGACCGGCGAATCATGTGGCCGCTGGCCTGTGGCTTCCCGATCCTGTGCTGTATCGTGCTGTTTGCCTCCAGCGTGATCTCCCCAAAAAGCGCCATCCTGGTGGGTATTGCCGGTGCCGCCCTGAAGTTTGGCAATGGTCTGTTCAACGGCCTGTCCACGGTTATGCTGGCCGACGTGGTGGACTATGGCGAGCAGAAAACCGGCCTGCGCAGCGAGAGTATCATCTTCTCGGTCCAGACCATGCTGGTGAAAGGTGCCGGAGCCCTGGCGGGTTTTTTTATCGGTTTCGGCCTGACCATGATCGGCTATGTACCCAATGAGGTGCAGTCCGCAGAAACCATTGTCGGCCTGAAAGTGCTGATGATCCTTGTTCCTGCCATTCTGGTACTGCTCAGTGCTGTGATCTATAAGAAAACCTACCGTCTGGATGAGCGCTTCAAACATACCGGCGCTACAAGGACTGCCTGAGCCCTGGCGATCAATGGCGTGCTTTTATTCAGAAGGCTGTTTGAGAACTAAACAGGTATCAGGTCTGTGACCTTGGCTGTGTTTAAAAGGCAAGACCTGATCCCGGCACACTCGGTTGATAACAGTTGAGCCTTTTTGAGTAAATGGCCTTGAGATTTCCTGTGCCTTCTTAGAGAGTTTTTATATGGATAGCTCGTTGCACACACCTCACACTTGAAGGGCTTTTCGCCGGTGTGGGTGCGTGTGTGTATTTGTAGAGAATCCTTTCGATTATAGCTCTTGTCGCATTTATTACACTTAAAAGGCCTTTCGCCGGTGTGGGTAAAGACATGTATTTTCAGGTCTTCATTTCGGATAAAGCTCTTGTCGCATTCATTACACTTAAAGGGCTTTTCGCCGGTGTGGATGCTGACATGTTTTTTCAGGTCTTTGTTTCGGATAAAGCTCTTGTCGCACACTTTACACTTATGGGGCTTCTCGCCGGTGTGGATGTGGGCATGTTTTTTCAGGTCACTGGATTGAATGAAGGCCTTGTCGCACACTTTACACTTATAGGGCTTCTCGCCGGTGTGGATGCGGATGTGTCTTTTCAGAGTCTTCTTTAGACTAAAGATCTTATTACATTGTTCACACTGAAAAGAGTTCTTGACAGTGCGCAAGACCTTTGTTGAATTTTCTATCTGAGCATCCGGTTCATTCATTTTTATTTCTGTGAAAATATCAGCATTTCCGGATTTATCACTATTTCCGGTTTTATCACAACTGTTATTTGAAGACAGTAGATGTTTATCTCCTTCGTTATATTCGGAGGTATAGTCAAGATCATCAATTTCAGGGAATAATGGCGGGAGCTTGTCCGTTTCTAACCAGTCAGTCGAATCAAAGGCACTATTTTGCTGTTGCTTTTGTTGTTGATTAATCATTTCCGAGACATAGCCAAAACCAGCGAACTCAAATGTTTGAACTTTTTTGTCATTAAAAAATGGAGTTTCCATTTCAATTTCTTTTTCACGACAGGTTTTTGTGGTTTCAGTAAGCCACTTGGAAGCCCCAGCGTAAGAAGAAAAGTCATTAAAAGATGAATGCATGTTCGTGCTTTATCACCAAATTATTTTCATACTGTTTAGGAGACCACTTTTCCAAGAGAAAATTCCTTCATTCCCAATTTTTTACCTGAATCCGTAACTTCAGAAGACGTTGAAACCTTCGGAAGCCGGTCGT
>NZ_JAHHPO010000469.1 GCF_024606365.1 Endozoicomonas sp. ONNA2 | reverse complement strand
CATAGTTCCAGAATTAGAGTGAAATGGGAAAGTTATTTTTAGACAATTCCCAAGCTAACATTCCCGGCAGCTGCAATTTTCATCAGCTGCTGAATCCCCGGATTATCAACCACTCCATTCATCAACCGGGAGAGATAACTCTGGCTTATCCCCGTCGCTTCCGTAAGATTGCGGGTTCCACCCAACCGGTCACGAACCTCAGAAATACGCCCGCCTAGACCTTCCTGCACAATTTTTTCCATATTTGCATTGACCTGAAAATTTTAACTATATAATATGCATATATGCACGCATTAAGCGACGCATAAACGTTATACATCATATAGTAAGCATTAACGCATACTTTTTAAAGTTATTAATCACTATCCGAATAGTTTATTAGACTAAGGTGCATAAAAATGAGTCATAATACAATAGGTGACATGCTCAATGATCTGTTCAAGGCCATCGGGCAACTGGCCGAACCCACATCAATCTTTGACATCAACCGTGATGAATTGCTAACCATGGATGAAGTGTGCAAGCGATTCGGAATCACTCGGACCACTCTTAACAACTGGATCAAACAAGGCGAATTTCCGGAACCTGTAGTTATTGGCACGATAAAACGTTGGCCAACATCCCTGATCAACGCCCGCATCTATGAAGACAACCCACACCTGAGAGCCCGGGAAAACCTGATGTTTCAAGCCAGACGGGTAGCCGGTTCCGACGCCACCAAAACCAAAGAGCAATTTGATCATGAACAACTGCTAACCGAAGCCCGACGCATTGCCAAATCTGAGAAACCAGGTGCTGCAGCATGAGTTTGGTTAATGAGATTCTTGATCGCTTGTTAAACGACAAGTCACTTAAATTAAAAGACATTAAAAGCCTAAAATACCTCCGGGATGGGATCTGTCCCAAATGCGGAGGTGACGGACTCTGGGTCTATCGGGAATCGCCCTGGTCACTGATTTGCGCCAGGATGAACGACTGCGGAGTCATCATTGATATCCGGAATTTTTACAAGGATCTTTTTGAGAACTTCACAGAACGTTATCCGGCAACAACGACCGACCCCAACGCCAGCGCCCGGGCCTTTCTGGAATACCGTGGCCTCAACACCGGTGCCATGGCGGGCTGGTACTCCCAGGAACAGATGAGACTGGCCGATGGCAGCACCGCCCAATCCATCCGCTTCAAAATCTCGGATGACTGTTACTGGGCCCGCCTGCTCAATCAGGAAGATATACGCCGCAACAAAGGCAAAAAGGCCAAAATAGTGGGTCCATATAAAGGAGAATGCTGGGCACCACCACGTCAGGACATTAATGATCGGGACACCGTATGGATTACCGAGGCCATTTTTAAATCCTGCGCCTTGTCATTCCTGGGAAAAAAGACCATTACCGGGTTAAGTTCCAATAACCTTCCCATTGAGTTCATCAAACGCAATGCGGGCCGGAAGATCACCTGGGTCATTGCCCTGGATAACGATCACGCCGGGCACCGCCATGCACCGGAATATAAAAAGCAACTGCAGGATATGGGCGAAAAGGTTCTGGTGGCCTATCCAAAAGGCAAGGATGATTGGGATGAAGCCTATCGCAGGCGCTGGAAAGACAAGGAAGGGAACCGGCACGAATACCTCACCGATGAGTATTTTAAAAAAGCACTCTGGCGGGGTGCTTATCACAGTGCAACCAGTGCCGTGGAAAAGGCATTCTGGCTCTTTGTGAAAACCGATCATAAATACATGGTCATTGAACATAACCATCAGATCTGGAAATCCACCATCCGGGACAAGAAAGACGACAACGCCATGGAAGGCTATAAAGGCCGCTACCTGAACAATTCAGAGGTGCTCTACACCACCGCCAACGAAAATCCGGAACTGTATATCCAGGAGTTTAAAAGCGCCTACCACACCACGGCTATCAGCAACTGCCTGCCCAAATTTCTCTATGCGGAGATCAATCCCCAGACGGAGGATAAACACTATTTCTTTCGGGTGACCTTTCCCGGCAGACAACAGCAAGTGCTGACCGGGCTGTCATCCAATGACATCGACTGCCCCAGTAACTTCAAACGCTCATTGCTGAGTAAAGTGACCGGAGCCCTGTTCAATGGCGTTCAGGCCGATCTGGATTATCTCCATTTATCCTGGTTTGACGCAGCTGAAGGGCCGGAAGAGATCCGGACAATCCCTTTTGTAGGCTATGACAAATTCACCGGCGCTTATGCCTTTCCGGATTTTGGCTATTACCAGGGGAAAATGGTCAAAAAGAACAAGGATGGCTACCTGGCGTTTGGCAATCTCAGCCTGAAAAGCAACCTGAAACTGATTGAGGACAACATCTATCACCGGGGCAATGATCACTTTGACCCGGCCTGGTACCAGGATTTCTATTTTGTTTTTGAACATCAGGGGTTGGCCGCCCTGGCCTTCTGGACCGGCTCCCTGTTTGTCGAGAAAATCCGGCAGAAACAGGAGGGTTACACCCTGCTGGAGATCTCCGGCGATCGTGAAACCGGCAAAACCACCCTGACCAAACTGCTCTGGCGTCTGCTGGGAGTAAGCAGATATGAGGGGGTTGACCCGCTGAAAATGAATGAACGGGCACTGGCCCGCAAGTTTGCCCAAACCGGGAATATTCCACTGGTGATGATTGAAGGAGACCGCAATGAATCCAAAAAACGGAGCATGTTTGACTATGACTGGCTGAAAACCACCTGGGAAGGGGGGGCCATCCGGGGCACCGGCTGGAAAAACCACGGACTGGAAACCAACGAAGATCCATTCAAGGCTTCGGTGATGGTGGTTCAGAACCTGACCATTGACGGATCGGACGCCCTGCTCTCCCGTTTTGTTCATCTCCATATGAGCGCCAAGGGCTATAACGCCGATGTGGAAAAAGCCATTCATCGCCTCAGAGAAATCGATATTGACACCATGGCCGCTTTCCGGAACCGGATTCTCTGCCATGAGCCGGAACTGCTGAAAGCCTATTTTCAACAGTACGACAGCGCCCACCGGGAACTCATTGAACGGGCCAACCGGGAACAGATCAAGTTCACCCCCAGGGTCATCCAGAACCATGCCCAGATCCTGACCTGGGCGCATGTCCTGCAGCCGGTATTCAAGGGAGAAATTACCGACATACAACTGAGTCATTTTAAAAGCTATCTCTGGGGACGATGCCTGGACCGTCAACGCCGCCTGCAAAGCGAACACCCCATGCTCCAACAGTTCTGGGACTATTACGACAAGCTCAACTGGAAAACCGTTCACCATGAAAATGGCAAAACTTACAACGTGGAGATTCTGAACCACCTGCCCGGCTCTGGCAAAATTGCCGTCAACCTGACGGACTTTGACGAACTGTGTGGCGAGCACAAACTGCAACGGATCGACATCAACGAACTGAAACAGCTGTTCCCCAACAGTGTGAGCCGCCGCTACATCGAGAACAAACCCCTGCGGAGCAAGCAGCCCAATATGAACGGCAGGACAAGACGCTGCTGGATCTTTGATGAGGTGATCAATGGATAGAGAAAGAAAAGATAAAAAAATGGGGTTGGCCCAAACCAAACCCCATTTTCTAATGACTTCATAGCAAAGCCACTTGTCAATGCCTTGCCATCGTAACCAAAACCCACGTTGAATTCAACCGTTAAACGGGCTCAAAATTGAGCCCGTTAATAGCCTGCCTCTTTTTGATGCCGGAAGGCCAACAGAAACACGGTCTCACTGGGATCATCATAACGATACAGCCCCACATAACCGGAATCCCCATGAGGAATAATGACTTCCCGCAATGTCGGATAATCATCCAGCGGTTTACCCATAAACGGATGGTTTTCTAACCAAGCCAGTGTTTGCTGAATGGCCATGACTGCAGTGCAAGCCGCTTCGGGGTTTTTCTCTTGCAGGAACCGGCGACATCGCTCCATGCCTTCAACGGCTTGTTCGGTAATAATCAATCGTGGCATTGAGGTGGCTCAGACTCTTTATCCGTTCCCCAACTATCCAGCCAGCCCTGGACCTCTGCCCCACTTAAATGGCGATTATCAACCTGATACTTTTCCCAGGAAGCTATGGCTTCCTGCTTAAAAGATTCTCTGGCCTCTTCCCGTTCGACATATTCACGAATGGCCTCTTTCATGATCCAGTGCACGGAACGTCGCCGCTGCTCAGCCAGGCCCCGTACCCGATCTTTTAATGCATCATCAATTTTTATGGACGTGGCCATCTGTGCCTCTTTTATTACCAAGTAATACTTTTTAATACTTTAGCATACTTTATTCCCTGGGCCACCGCTGACGCTGATGGGGTACAAACAGAATATTGACCAAGTCCTGTTCAACATGATAAATCACTTTAAGCGGGTTATCCGGAATAATCAGTTCCCGGGTATGGTGTACTTTACCCACCCTGCCTTTCAGCGGATTTTCTGACAACTGTTCTACCGCTTCCAATACTTCCAGAACGATCCGGTTACCGGCCTGTGGATTGCGAATCGACATGTAATCCAGCCAGTCATTCAAATCTTCCTTTGCTTCCTCCATCCAACAGATATTCATGACTTACCCTGAATACGTTTCAGGATGGAATCCCTGACCTCATCATGGGGCACCCGCTTTGCTTCACCGGCTTCCAGCTTTGCCAAACGTCTTTTGGTTTCCTTGATCACCCATTCATGGTGTTTTACATACTCTTCAATGGCTTCGCGCATCACAAAATTGGCATCACGGCCACAAATTTGGGCGATTTCATCAACCGCCTGGCTGACCTCATTATGTAACCGGACGGTTCTGGCTGACGTGGACATAAACACCCCTATCATGTATCTAATAGAATCTATTGTATACAAAAGTATAACCACCCATCGGAACCAATAAAACATCAACCCCCTCAATTTTGAGGAGGTGTAACGCCCGTCAGCGCAATTTTGCGCCCACATCCCATCACCAAAGCCCCCGTTACGCCAACCGTTACTGCCTGTTACAGCCTTGTTACGCCAAAA
>NZ_JAHHPO010000468.1 GCF_024606365.1 Endozoicomonas sp. ONNA2 | reverse complement strand
TATCCTCAATTTTCTGCCATCCTCGCTACGGGGACGCCCAGTCGGGCGCTATTCTGGACAGCCTCCCGGGTTATCCATTGTCGGGGGATGGTGACTTCACAAGCTTCTGCACCTCCTGGAAGGTTTCTGACTCCGCATCAGAAGGTGCTTTTCCCATCAGGCTAAACACCACTATTGCCACTGACGCCGCGATAAAACCGGGAATAATCTCGTAAACTTCAAAAATCCCCCCACTGAGCGAACGCCAAACCACCACCGTAACCCCACCCGCAACTATACCGGCAAGGGCTCCCAACCCGGTCATTCGCTGCCAGTACAGTGACAACAGCAGTGCAGGACCAAAGGCGGCACCGAACCCTGCCCAGGCATAAGACACCATCTCCAGCACAGAACTGTCCGGGTTTAGTGCCAGCACCGTGGCCAGTACCGCAATACCGACAACAGCCATACGACCAACCCTCAGCATCTCTCCCTGAGTTGCATTGGGACGCAGCATATTGCGATAAAAGTCCTCTGCTACCGCAGTCGAACAAACCAGCAACTGAGAATCTGCGGTACTCATAATGGCAGCCAGAATAGCGGCCAGCAGAATACCGGCTATGACCGGATGAAAGAGGGTATTCACCATCAGCATAAAAATAGCTTCCGGATCGTCTAATACCAATCCCTGCCGGTGGGTATAAATGATTCCGGTCAAACCAACCAGCAAAGCACCCAACATACAGATTCCAGTCCATGAAACCGCTATACGCCGTGCCAACGTAAGCTGATGACTGGACTGCACCGCTTTAAAACGCGCCATAATGTGTGGCTGACCAAAGTACCCCAGCCCCCAGCCCAATAATGACAAAACCGTAATCACAGACAGCGCTTCCCCCCGGACATCGGTGAGCATACTGGTCAGATGGGGGTTCAGTTGGTTAATTTCGCTCAGCACCTGCCCGGCACCACCGGTGACTTCCAGCACGGTCACCGGAACGATCAGCAGTGCTGCTGACATCAGCAGGCCTTGCACCAGATCGGTCCAGCAGACCGCCAGGAAACCACCAAACAGGGTGTAGGAGACCACACTCAACATGCCAAGAATCACCGCCAGCTGGTAGTCGAAGCCAAAAACAGATTCAAAGAGTTTGCCACCGGCTACCAATCCTGAACTGGTGTAAAAAAGAAAGAAAATCAGGATAAAACCGGCACTGACCGGTTGCAGGATATACTTCAGATCGGAGAAACGGTTGGAAAAAAATTCGGGAAGCGTCAAAGAGTCATTCGCCACCGCACTGTATATTCGTAAACGACGGGCCACCAGAAGCCAGTTCAACCAGGTTCCGCCCAGTAGCCCCAGCCCCAGCCAGATTGCTTCAAATCCGGCAGCAAACGCATACCCCGGCAGACCCAATAATAGCCAACCACTCATATCAGAAGCACCGGCACTTAATGCCGCCGACCAGGGTCCCAAAGAGCGACCGCCAAGAAAATAATCAGATGAGTTTTGGGTTCTCTGCCAGGCAATATAACCCACCCCCAACATGGCAATAAAATAGATCAGGAAGGTTATGGTTATTTGTATTTGGTTGTCCATGATGGCTAAACTCTTGGTGTATATATCTTCAACGTTAGCTCACATCTATTTATTCAATTCAATTGGCATAACTGCTGATTTAATTAGTTATTTCTAAAATGAAGTCTGCCAAAAATATGACTCTTGGCCCTGCGATAAAAAATTATGTTGATTAAAAATTACTCCTGTTTTATTCCAGTCAATGTACGCTAATATTCACAAATGAATTGATAATTTTGGATACAGACATGGATAGCCAACGCATACCATCTCCCTCCCTTGGTCAAATAAAATTACCTGACCAAAAACCAGCACAGTACGCTGGAATCAAATCAGGCAAAGACACCAAAATATTAGATAGCCATGGAAAGCTGGTAACCCACTTTGGGCGTAACATTGAGAATTTTTTTGACATAGAGCTATTCCATCCAGAAAAACACCAATTGAATAAAGCAAGACATGAGTATCAAAAAGATTTGACCGAAAGACGTGTCAAACTATTAACAACACAAAAAGTTGAAAAAACATCTGATCATATCAATAGTATATTGAACCTTCCTGAATCAATTGAGAAAAACTGTGATTTTGTTAACCGTGAAAAGTTTACAAAACTTGTTCAATCAGATGTCAAGAAATATCTCTCTTATGAAATCAGAAGCTGCAACTCGGCAGCAAGACTCGTTGAATTACACCAAGAAGTAGAGAGACTAAGAGAAAAAAAATTACCGCCGAAAATAACACATTCCTTATCTGAAGAAATTAATAATCAAATGGCAATTCTTATTAAGGAAATGCCAAAACACCTCAGAAGCATTGATCATGATATAACCCAACCTCAAACGCTTGCCTTGACTAAGCAAAAGTGCAAAGTGGTTGAAGATTTGCTCGAATCTGCCAAAACACTTCATTTGTATGACAAGCATAGAAAAACACTCAGCAATATGATGATCGACATGTTTTCTGAGGATGTAGCAAAAGTAACAAGCTTGTGCTTAGAACGAAACAACCTGAAAGAGAATAAAGATTTATCAGATGAGATTGAGACTGCAAGAGATTTAATAGTCCATCCATTCATTAAAAGTACTTGTACAGACGTTGAGAAGCACTTCAAGAAAGTCAAAAGAAGCACAGATATACAAATAAAAGATTTAAAAGCACAACGTGAAATAATACCCAATATAGTTAAAAAAATTAATAACACTCTAACACGCGCCTCTACAATCATAACAAGAGAGGCGGATAGATATTCAAAAAAGAAACAAATACAACCAACAAAAAAAACAACCAAAAGAATCGAAGAAAATGAAAAAATAAAATTTTCCGATTTTCAAAAAGCACAAGAAGAATATAAAATCTCGTACGCAAAATTGAATTACAGGCTGAAACAATTTAAATCCAGTGTCGAAATATATTTTAAGGACCAACAAAATCCGGATCAAGACCAAACAGATCTGAAACCCGAATCCCTCACACACCCGGAAGCATTCCTGACTGCCTATAGAGGAGTAACATTAACTGAATCATGGGAAAATCTGCAGAACCTGGATCCAGCAGAGACCAATTCGAATCTGGCGTTAGAATCCTTCAACCATGCTTGCTTTGATAGTCACTTTAAAAAACTTGAGTCTGAGGAACAGGTCTGGTTAACTAAAGAAGAAATAGATACACTCAAAAACAGTGTTCAAGAATCAGTAACAGGAAGCTCTGATCAGAAAGAAGCCTATGATAAATTGGTTGTTGCGCACACCGCCTGTCTGCTGGCTAAAAAGGCGCATAGAGATGCCATCAAACCAAAACGTCCAGCCCACAAAAAAACAACAAGTACTCGACCATTGGAGTATCTTGAAACAGCAAAACAACTGCGAATGTTTTATGCACAGTCATTAGCAAGCAATAAAACTGACGATGTTAATGCTCAGCCCGGCGTAGAAATGGATGAAAGCAATAATCACTCGTTGAGTAGCAGTGATGTTGACCAAAGGCACGAGGCTCCTGCAGCAAGTCTGACAGAAGTACATCAAGAATCAGTATTTGAAAAGCCACTGACCTTGAAAGCCCAAGAAGTATTACCACCAATAGGGAGCAACAGCACAGGGATCAGTACAAGTAGTAACCAATCCAAAAGAAGTAAACGGCTGCCACCGATTGAACGTCCAACACGACGACCGCCACCAATACCAACTTCTAACAAAAAAAGTGCTGAAGTCACAGATCAAACCGATGGTCGTAAAGCAGTACCGACGCCGCCACCGCGGCCACCACTACCATCTTCCTACAACACAAAAAGTGCTGAAGCCACAGATCAAACCGATGGTCGTAAAGCAGTACCGACGCCGCCACCGCCGCCGCCACTACCATCTTTCAACAACACAAAAAGTGCTGAAGTCAAAGAGCAAACCGATGGTCGTAAAGCAGTACCGACGCCGCCACCGCCGCCGCCACTACCTTCTGGCAACTTCACAAAAAGCGGGCGTGCTACAGAGCCAACCGATATTAGCAAACCAGCACCACAGCCGCCACAAACAGACGGAAGTCATTCCATGCAAGCCGACATTGGAGTTGAAGGTCCAGAACTTGCTAAAACCAGACAAAGAAAAAATCTTTTAGATGAGATTAAACAAGGGATTACATTGAAGAAACCAAAAGACAATAAACCTCAAAAAAGCAAGGGCTCAATTTTTGACTCCGCCAAAGAACTCATAATTGAAAGAGGAAAAATGTTGAATGGTGATGGTGATAGTGATGGTGATAATGATAATGACTAAAACCATAAAGTTTGGTGCGGTGCAAGAACCTCTTACACAAAACTGCATTACCCAGACAAAGTTATCGAAAGGTCATCAAATACAGCTCTAGAACATAAAGAGACTATTTATCATATAGAATAAAGCCCAGGAGGCTGTCCGAGAATAGACTGCCCTACTGCGGTGGCAGTAAATTGGTCTAAA
>NZ_JAHHPO010000467.1 GCF_024606365.1 Endozoicomonas sp. ONNA2 | reverse complement strand
TAGACCAATTTGCTGCCACCGCAGTAGGGCAGTCTATTCTCGGACAGGCTCCTAGTGTACATGCTTCCTGCCACGTATCGTTATGAACCAGACCAGGGCCATCAGAAACAAAAATTATCTTAAAATCTTGGCTGTACTTTTTGCAGAATTTCTGGGCTTTCGATACTTTGTCATTATTACCACCGGTTCTATCGTCAGATTGAGAGCCACCACGGGTACTATCATAACGAGCAAAACCAATAGCAACAATTTTATTAGAGTTAGAGTCACGAATCACAAAATCACAAGGGTACTCCCCCTTAAATTCTGAAAAAAGAGATGATAACTGAATGTCAGCACCGGCCCCACGTGGCCCTTCAATAGAAAAACTATTTTTAAACGAGGATTCAAACCAGTCAAAGAACAGGTCTGTCAGCATGTAGCCTTGTTTTCCTCTGTGATCATATTCTCCAAGCAAAGCAGCTAGCGCCAATTTATGTTTTTCACTGATAGAGGAGAATTGCTTTTGCAATACGTTAATATCCTTAAATAAGTGGCCAAAATTTTTAACAAATTCCGATGTTGGTTTTGCTTTAATTTTCTTGGTTGCTTCCGTGTCACATACAGTACATACGCAACGTCTGAAAAGCTTGAGCAACGACATCCGAGTTTTTGCATTATACGACTTCGGTTTCTTACTTTTTCTAATAGAGCAGTTGAAGATCTGCGTTGAGCAACAAGTTGGCAGAATAGTTCTATATCTTTGTTGTACTTTTCTTCTTTTGAAGCAAGTAGCTCTGGAAAAGGCCGTCCTGAGTCTATTGCGGTAACGACTGCAATTGGTTGTTTTATCCAAGAAAAATAGGGTTCTGAGGTGGTCATTGATATTTACAGTCTTACTTAAAGGGAGAGTAAACGCATATTTTATACACGTCATATGACGTAATATAATGAGTTACTCAATCAACTTTTACAAGACACATGACTAGCAAGAATATTGAGAAAGCTATTTCTGATGCTATGGGGGCTAAGATTTACCTTGATGCTCTTAAGCATATACCACAAATGAAAGTATCTGGTATTGAAGTCGTGAATGCGGTTTGCTCTGTAGTCATTGGACAAATGATAAGCAGAACAGCTGCCAATTCTATCAAACAGAGAGTCTTTACGAGAGTTGCTGAGTTGGGAAAGCAATATTCTGCAGAACTAGGAGGCTGTCCGAGAATAGACTGCCCTACTGCGGTGGCAGTAAATTGGTCTAAA
>NZ_JAHHPO010000466.1 GCF_024606365.1 Endozoicomonas sp. ONNA2 | reverse complement strand
TCCTCAATTTTCTGCCATCCTCGCTACGGGCGCTATTCTCGGACAGCCTCCCGGGGTAGACATTAAGGCATTGTCTGTAAATAACTTCCGCATATTCAGATGCTCCACCGCAATCATCAGGAACACTGAGTTTAAAATGGGAAAGTTATTTTTAGACGACTCCTTACCATTTGCGTGGCAGCAAGCTGGGCAGCATTTTGAACCAGTTGGAAACCGGACGATTGAGTCCGGAACAGGAAGCGCAAATTTCTTTACATATTGAACCCCGGTTAACCCCTGAGATTCGTACCCAGTTACAAATCGCCCGGTTAACCCGAGATGAATTGCAAAAGCTGAACCAGGCAGCTTTGGCAGAAGAAGAACAGGCTAAACAATTTGCGAAAGAAAATTTGTTTATGAACCCCTATCAAATTGTTGGGGATGAACGGTTTGGTCAGTATACCCAGAGAGGAAGTGTGTTTGGTCGTGGGGTAGCCAAGGGCCTGACCATGAATTATGCCTTTGCCCCGGATGAAGAACGGTTGAATTCTGATGATCCGGAAGTGGTGGCTGATGAGCGGGCCAAGCGACTTTTTTAACAGCAACAGGAGGCAAAGTATCCAGTTAGTTCGCTGGCGGGAAATGGCAAAAGACAAGCGATTTGAAAGCCAGTTAAAAAAAGAGGCGAAAGCGCAAGGTTATGGGAGTGATGTTAATAGGTATTTAAATGACTTGTTAACTATTGAGAAAACTGACGATGGTCGCTTACTGGCTCGCGCCAGGCGCGAGAGCGTTATTGATCTTCCTGATCTGGAGTCCACCCATGAACTATCACGAGCTGAACAGGACAAAGCCGACGTTATTAGTTTTGACACCTCTGACTTTGGAGGCACAGAACCCGTTACCCAGACTGCGGGAAGCACCCCGGCTGCCAAACCCCGCCAACCGATATTACCGCTGAAACCCAGTCCGCTGCACGACCTGGAACGGGCGAAGTTGCGCCGGTTGTTTCGGGGAGTGAGCAATCCGCTGTAGGCACTTCAGCAACATCAGGAACTGGCAAAATTACTGAGCGGGTTTCCACCAAAAAAGGCACTCAGTTTGATGTGGCATTTGAGCTGGTTGATGCAGATGATCTGAGTACTTCTCATTTAGGCAATGGCGTTGTTAACCCGGATTACCCAAAAGCTTTGCAGCCAAGGGACAGAACCAAAATTACCAGCGAAGCGCAAATCAGGGAAATTGCCAATAACCTGGAACCTGCATGGCTTGGCAGTTCTCCTAAAGCTTCGGATGGTGCGCCGATCATTGGTGATGATGGTTTGGTGGAATCGGGTAATGGTCGGATTCTGGCATTACGATTGGCTTATGCTCAAGGGGATCAGGGACGTTCTGGCCAGTATCGTCAATGGCTAAAGGATAATGCTGAGCGGTTTGGCATTGATTCAGCGGTTGTGGATGGCATGAATAAGCCCGTATTGGTTCGTAAGCGAACAACACCAATGAGCGATGAGGAACGGATACGATACACCAAAGAGGCCAATGATCGGGAACAGGCGGGATATTCGCCAACAGAACAAGCCAAGATAGACGCCAGCCGGTTAACGGATGACGATATCATCATGTTTGCCCCCGGAGAAAATGGCAATATTGCAGCAGAGTCTAACCTTGACTTCCTGCATCGGTTTGTTAAAAGCGTTGGATTAGAAGACGTTGCTAGTTTGTTTGACAACAACAATCGCCCCAATCAGGTATTAGTTCAGCGTGTGCAGGCTGCTATTTTTAAAAAAGCCTGTGACGATGATCGGCTATTGTCGTTAATGTCTGAAACAACTGATGTGGATATGAAAGGCGAAGCTGCCCGTAATATGGTCGCTGCCTTAACAAAAGCAGCACTTACTTTTGCCAGAGCCCGGGCCACGGGCAGTTTGCCACCAAAAAGCGATTTTATCTCCAATTTGCTCGAAGCGGTTGATTTGGTGCGACAAAGTCGGCGTGAGAATCAGTCACTGTCGGAAATTATCAGCCAGGGCAGTTTGCTGGAGTCGGTTGACCCGATTACCGAAGAGCTGGCCACTTTTCTGGATGCCAATTTACGCAGTAGCCAGCGCATGGGCGAGGTGTTAAAAGATCTTGGCCAGCAATTAGAAAACGAAGCCGCCAGGGGTGGTGCAGATTTGTTTGGTTCTGCACCTGCGGGCAAAGCGGATTTTATCAGCGCCACCAATCGCAATATGGAGGCCAGAGGTGAACGAGCACCTTTTACCCGTAATGAACCAACAAGCCAGGACCGGGCAGGATCAGAAGCTACTGAAGTTCCGCCACTGAAACAGGCGGTGCAAAAAGCCAATCGGTTGAAAGTGGACGAGCCGCCGGTGGTGATGCCGGATCTGGCCAGGTTGTTGAAACTAAAACAAACCTGATACGGGCAGTCAGAGAAAATGGAACTTTTGAAAAAGAGCCTGTAGCGGCTAAAAAATTACCTGATTACCACTGATCGTACGTCATGACATAGAG
>NZ_JAHHPO010000465.1 GCF_024606365.1 Endozoicomonas sp. ONNA2 | reverse complement strand
GCCCCTGACTCCTGGATTAAAGTGAATAACACCGATGACCTGAACAAGATCTGCCGCAATGGGAAATCATGCAGCGGAAAATATCAACTTACGGGGAATATTGACGCTAGCCAACTAAACCGCTCCATTGGCGATAAAAACCACGGATTTAACGGCCATTTGGACGGTGGTGGTCATACCATTTACAACCTCTCCTACTGTCTGGTAAAAAATCTGACCGGTTATGGCAATATCACTAACCTGAACTTTACTGAAGCCAATATAACGTCAAAGGCACCAACCGGGGTAGCGGCTTGTGAAATGTCAGGCGACGCCATGATCAGTAATATTCTGGTTGAAGGTGCTTACATTGAAACCAGGGGTGCTCATGCTGCTATTGGCGCGGGCAGCGTTCGTGACAGGGGAACGGTTATCAACACAAGGGCGGTGAACTGCCGGGTGAAAACTTCCCGTGCAAAATCACACGCTGGTATTGGTGCGGGATATCTGTCTGGAGGCAAAGTTACCAACACACGTGCAATAGACTGTCATGTTGAAGCAGGGGGAACAGATGCAAAAGCCGGTATTGGTGCCGGAATGTCAAAAGGTGGAATCGTTACCAACACAAATGCGACGAACTGTACTGTCAAAACAACCAAAAGACGTGCAGATGCCGGTATTGGGGTGGGTTCTCAGGCTGGCGGAGGCATTGTTACCAGGACATTTGCGCATCACTGCAATGTGACAACTTTAAATAACAATGCAGATGCTGGTATCGGGGCCGGAGAATCGCAACAAAGTACTGTTAGCCACACGACAGCTGTTAAATGCAATCTGAAAACCTTCAGGGATGAGGCAGATGCTGGTATTGGGGTGGGTTATCAGATAGGAGGAACTGTTACCAGGACAACTGCAAATCACAGCACGGTGGTAACCAACAACAGCCATGCAGATGCTGGTATTGGGGCCGGATCATCGGAGAAAGCCACTATTAGCTACACGAAAGCGGTGAACTGTGCGGTGAACACTACCAAAAATGGGGCAGCTGCCGGTATTGGGGCCGGAGCAATGATCCAAGGTGGTACTATTAGTCACACGACAGCGGTTTACTGTAATGTGACAACCTCCGGAACTAATGCAGCTGCTGGTATTGGGGCTGGATTAACGATCCGGGGTAACGTTAACCATACGACAGCGGTTAATTGCAATCTGTACACCAACAAAAATGGAGCAGATGCCGGTATTGGGGTAGGAGACAATTTAGGAAATGTTACCGGCACGACTGCAAAAAACTGCACGGTCAAAACCTCAGGCATTTGGGCTTATGCCGGTATTGGTGCGGGCACTCATGATGCACGAGGGATAATTACCAACTCGCTTGCAGTGGACTGTGATGTTAGCACCGGGGGAGAACCTTCAAAAGCCGGTATTGGCGCAGGATATGTTGAAAAAAAAGGGACTATCACCAACACTAAGGCGATTGATAGCAAAGTTACAAGTAGTTATCCCCGTGCGTCTATCTCGGGAGGAAAAAAACCGGTTATTTGCAATGTTCTTGTTAATCGCAGAAAAAGAAACACCGACGGGGGGTGTCGGTCTTGGCAGGATAATAATTTCTGTGCAAATATTGCCCCCGGTCTGCTAACCCCGAAGTGCCAGATCGTTAATAATCTTGATAACCCCGCTAATGCCCGGCCAACGTCCCCAATTCCAGAGACGGTGGCCAGGATACCAAATACGCGCTTTTCCAGCGCGGCCCCTGTTACCACCTCCCCGCCCCCAACAACTTTCATGCCCGCGAGGTCCACATTACCAAACACGACCTTTTCCAGCCCCGTCCCGGTTATCACCTCCACGCCCGCGACCATGCCCGCGACAGCCACAGCACCAAACACGACCTTTTCCAGCCCGGGCTCTGCCACATTGGCCACACCAATACCGTTCGTGGCATCACTAAATGCTACCACCAAAGCCGTTATCGCCATGGGTACGGTCATTGTTGTGCTGCTCGGTGTTATTAGTATGATCGCCTGCCGCTATTACAGGTCATCCACTAATGCTAACCGTAACCGTGAGCAACCCATACCAGGGGGCAGCCAACTCCGAACTGAGGGGTTTACTCTTCCCCAAGACCATTACCAATCGTTAGAAAACAGGCAACCACGGCCTGGTTTTCCCCGGGACCTTTACCAATCGTTAGAAAAAAGAAAACCACGGCCTGGTTTTCCCCGGGAACATTACCAACATTTGTTGTTCAACCTGGTATCGCTGCCTCCTGCCCCCCAAACCCCTTACCAGGCGTTAGTATACAAACAAGCAAGCATGGCAGGCAGCACTTCCATGGATGACTCCGAACACGAACCTGCCCTGCACCACTCCCCCCCTTACGACCCTGTGTACCAGGAACTGAGCGAGTATTACACCGATAACCATGACGAATCCGATGCGCATCACCAGGCCGGTGCAGCAACAACTGACAGCCTCCTCATGACAAACACGGACTATGAAACCATCCCTGGTCAAATTTCTTACAACCCTGTGTACCAGGTACTGACTGAGCCTGAAACTGACTCTGACCATAACCATGATGAACCGGCCGTACTGGTACTGTCAGGCATGGCAACAGGTAACGGCAGACCCACGACCAACGCTTACCAAGAATATGACCATGATCAACTATCTGAAGATTATGTATAGGAAAAGCGAGCCCCCCCATAACAAAGCATGAGGTATTGATTTTGATACGGCAATCAGGTTTAAACCCGGCAGACATTGCCATCGGCCCACAACCTGCAACAACCCCGGCAGACGAAGGCCAATGGCGTGGATTGGACGTGTTCCGTTTGGGCAGTGAGTTGGTTCGATCGATTAACCCCTTCTGTGAGCCTCCCGATTCCCGACAACCAGCGCCGTATATTGCCGGGTCGACTGCTGGCAAGGATGCTCAGGACCCTGACGACCGGGTCAGCCATTTTCTGCAGGCCACCGCGCTGGCAACACGGGCGGTAGCCACCTATACCAACCTGCCCGCAGAAATCAATAACCTGCTGGGCTATCTTGCCAACCTGTCGGTTGTGGGTCGGTTTGCCAATGACCAGCTCAATGACTGCGCCGGTTGGGTGCCCGGGCCTGG
>NZ_JAHHPO010000464.1 GCF_024606365.1 Endozoicomonas sp. ONNA2 | reverse complement strand
ATTCTATGGAAGTGATTAATAATGAAATTAATTTTGATCTTTTGCATGGTCTGTTTGTATTTTTCCATAATCGATGCCACGGAAAAAAACAGGCCAAAGAGAGTCAGCCCTCCAGTCTGCCAGGGGGGGCAAATCCGGCGTACGATAGCTCTGCTGAAAGCATAGATGAGAGCGAACTTCCAGATATTAATTCCCTATCAGACGAGAATATTTCTGAAGATCGCAGTTCTGACCATTTAATCAAGCAAAATGACAGTGCATCTGAAGCTACCACCCTGCCCATAACTCCAGATGCACTATCGGCACCTTCACGTATCAGGGATTTAACTTTTATACCATTGTCATATAGCCAGGTTGAGCAAATTAATCGGATGGTCAGCGAACACCAAAAGGAATTTGGAGAGACAATAATACCTCCAATGGATGATTTTCTGAATCAATGCCAAAGGGAGCAAACGGTTGAACAGGTCTGCCTTCAGCTTTTTAATTGGTTGCAATCTGACTGGGTTCTGAGAAATGAGGATGATGAAAGTCCACAAACGCTACAGGATGCGTTTGTCAACGAACTGCCGACTTTGCTGTATGGATTGGCTATAAACAATGAAAATTTAAATCTTGAGGATGAAAGCAAGCTTCGAAAGACAGTCGATTTCAAATTTGTTCGTTTTGTCCGTAATATGGGCTTTCACCTGAGACCAGAAAATATTCTGCTCTTGCGGGTCAAAGCCCAGATAAAAACTTTCCGTTTAGCGGTACTTGGGGAGCCACAAGACAACTGAGTTTAGTGATCCGCCACGGCTTTGGCTATTCGTGCGACGCCTTCTGCCAGAACGGATCGGCTGCAACCAAAGTTAAGCCTCAGGTAATTTTCATCACCGAACTGCTTTCCGGGGGACAGGCCTACACCGGCCTTTGCAAAGAACTGGTGTGGATCTTCCAGTCCCAGTTCGCTGACATCAATCCAGGCCAGGTAGGTTGCCTGCAGTGGTTCCATGACAAGGCCGGGGATGTTATTGATGGCATCCAGCAGGTAATCGTGGCTACCACGCAGGTAGTCCAGCAATGACTGACGCCAGGGTTCACCATGACGATAAGCCGCTTTCGCTGCCGTGTAGCCAATCAGGGCGCTGTCCACTGATGGCACAATACCGGTGCGAACCTGGTTGAACTGATGCCGTAACTGTTGATTGGGTATAATCGCGAATGCGCAGCCGAAACCGGCCAGGTTGAAGGTTTTGGACGGTGACATCAGGGTGACTGAGTGGTCTCTGGCAAATTCGCTGATGGCAGCGCAGGGAATATGCTCAGCATGGCGATCAAGAATCAGGTCGCAATGCACTTCATCGGAACAGACCACAAGGCCATGTTTTTTACAAAGTTGCTCCAGCTTCTCCAGTTCTGCCCGGGTAAATACCCGACCATTCGGGTTTTGTGGATTGCAGAGCATCAGCAGTTTGCAACTGGGTGTGATTTTCTGCTCAAGGCTATCGAGATCGAGGATCCATTGGCCCCGTTGCTTAACCCATTCCACGCCAATAAGCTCACGTCCGGCCAGTTTGGGAGCCACAAGAAAGGGATAATAGACAGGAACGGGAGAAATCACGCCTTCACTTTTGTCGGCATAGGCACGAACACAGACATTCAGGGCAGAGACCAGGCCCGGCATCCAGACAATCCACTGTGGCTCAATATCCCAGTGGTAGAGATGACGACAACGCTCAACCACCAGTTGTTCCAGTTCATGGTCTGGTTCGGTGTAACCAAACACCCCATGGTCGATACGCTGGTGCAGTGCTTCGATGATTTCCGGCGCTGACTGGAAATCCATATCCGCTACCCACATGGGCAGAACGTCAGGACTGAATCGCTCCCATTTAAGGCTGGCGGTTTTGGTTCGATCCACCACTTTATCGAAATCGAAATTCATTGTTCTATCCAGTGTTTGTTTTATGGGTATCTTATAAACTGTTGTGGCGCACTTCACTGTCGTTTACTACCATCAGTCATATTTTTTCCAAATGATCAGGTACTACATAATAGAGGTGCGTAACATCAGTTATAAATATTATGCCGTTGTTGCTGGTGCGCAAAGCTCCACGACAGCTTGGGGGCATTTCAGAACCTTGGCCAAACCTGCTGAATTTCACATATTCCGGCTACGTTTTTGGTTGCTCTATGCGCCCGGGAAGCCAGTTTAGTGGTAGCGAAATACATGCTTTTCAAATTTGCCCTGTGATCGTACTGATCCGAATCCGCACAATCCAAGAGTGAGGGGGGCCGGTATTGTGCTATACCGGTTATCACGTCAGTAGCGAGAGCACAGCATCAGCGACAGCCTCTGAAGAGGCGGGGTTCTGTCCTGTGACCAATAACCCGTCTTGCACCAGGTAGCTTTCCCAGTCGGGGCCGGCGCTGTATAGTGCTCCCCGGTTTTTCAACTCATCTTCCAAAGAGAATGGAACCACGTTATCCAGCTGCACTGCAATCTCTTCGCTGTTGCTGAATCCGGTCACTTTTCTGCCTTGAACAAGAGAGACTCCTTTTTGGTCTGTGACGTTAAGCAGAACGGCAGGAGCATGGCAGACCGCAGAAACCGGTTTATCCTGCTGGCAGAAATGCCCGATCAGTTCAATCGAGTCAGGATCATTGACCAGGTCCCACAGCGGGCCATGACCACCCGGATAAAATATCGCGTCAAAATCATCCGCAGAAACACTGGCTAATTTCCCGGTGCTGGACAGCATCTCCTGTGACTGCTGGTCTTGCCCAAACCGTCGGGTGGCTTCGGTTTGAAACTCGGGGAGTTGACTTTTCGGGTCGAGGGGTGGTTGTCCTCCCGCTGGTGAGACCAGGGTTACGCTGGCCCCCGAATCCACAAAGCGATAGTAAGGCGCAGCAAATTCCTCTAGCCAGAACCCGGTTTTTTCACCGGTAGATCCCAGTTTATTGTGGGAGGTGAGTACAAACAGAATTTTCATGGCAGTATCCTCTTGGTACAGCGAGTGTTCAGTGTGTTGAAAAGTTCGCTGTGTGTAAAGTCATTGGCAAGGAGGCTGTCCGAGAATAGCAGGGCCATTTGACGAAGAAGCAGGATTTTTTAGATCAATTTATTGCAACCGCAGGAGGGCAGCCTGGTTTCGGACAGCCTTCCGGGTAAATGCCCTGATCAGCAAGCCGATATGTTCAACAGGGCAGATGACAGATTTCAACAAAAGCTGTCGTAAGAATACAGGGCCGGGGATTTGCAACAGATTCACAAGTCAGGGCAGCAGTGCGCTTTTTTCGGAAAATATGGTCGTTGTAAAGATGTGGTGGAGTCAGAAAGCCAGCTTTGCTTCTGGCATGATCCAAATGTGAATAAGACCGGTGATGAGGTAAAAACGAGGCTCGAAAACAGGGCTGAAACGGGGCTGCCCATGGAAGGCTTCATTCTCCGTAAGGCGAATCTGGATAATATTAATCTGGTGAACCATGGTGGCAAGCCATATCAATTGATTAACTGTGATTTGAGCAGGGCCAGCCTCTGTAACGGGCATTTTTATCGTGTGGATTTTTCCGGTTCCCGGCTGTTTAAAGCCAACCTTGCCAATGCCAATCTGCACAAGGCTAATCTTGATGGCTGTAATCTGCTGGGCGTGAATCTGAACAACAGTCTACTGGATCATGTGCAGTGGGGGGATAAGCTTTACCAGCAAAGGGAGGCAGCTGCCAATCCGAAAAATGCCATGGCTTTATTTGAAGAAGCGGAAGAGTCTGCCAGAAATATCCGCCGTCAGTGTGAAAACCTTGGCATGATGGGAGTGGCAGGCCGTTTTTATTATCAGGAAAGGGTCTTCCATCGGCTGCAAATGCCAAAATACTCACGGCAACGGCTGATTTCCTATCTGGTTGACAGAATCAGTGGCTATGGTGAATCCCCCTTGCGTGTGGTGTTTTTTTCCCTGGCCTTGATTGTATTCTGTTCTTTCCTGTATTTGTTCACTGGCGTTCAGAGCGGTGATACGGTTGTCCGGTTTAGCCAGAATCAGGATTTGATCCTGAACCTTCGGTATTGGCTGGATTGTCTTTATTTCAGCGTGGTGACGTTTACCACCCTCGGCTATGGGGATGTGACCCCACTGGGGTTGTCGCGGATTGTCGCTGCCTGTGAAGCATTCACCGGCAGCTTTTCTCTGGCGCTTTTCGTTGTCTTGTTTGTCAGGAAGATGATCCGCTAGGAGGCTGTCCGAGAATAGCGACCGTAGCGAGGATGGCAGAA
>NZ_JAHHPO010000463.1 GCF_024606365.1 Endozoicomonas sp. ONNA2 | reverse complement strand
TTTAGACCAATTTATCGCAACCGCAGCAGGGCAGTCTATTCTCGGACAGCCTCCCGGGAGGCTGTCCACTGAGAAAGTTAAAATGGTTGGAACTTTAATTAAGGAAATGAGTCATAACTCAAGATGATTGAAACAAGCAGTGTGTTATGAAACTGACTAATCGATTATTGATTTGTGTGATAGCAAATAGTTAACTACTGTTTAAACATATTTTAAGGAACGTTTAAAAAATGAGCCCTGATGCATCTACGAATTTACCAACGCCAACGAATGAAATTTCACAAGCACCAACCAATATTGGACCATCACCTGATTCAGCTAATGATTCAGCTAATAAATCAAACTGGTCCAGCAGATCTCTGAAAGCAACAAGTCTTAGTCTTGTAGGTTTCGCAGCCGCCACAACCCTGAATCAATACTCTCCCTGTTCCTTTGGTCAGTCGCTTTTAAGATACACCATCTCCCAAATGCCAGCCTTATTCTATTTAATGGGAACGACAAAAATAGATCCATCATTGATGGTTGAACTTAACAAGAAAATGGAAGCTTCAGCATTTAAAGAAGCAGGAATTTCAGAGGGAGCGAAAATTTGTGCTGCTCAGTGTGTAGTTTGGCTAAACGATCCGCAGGAATTTCCTAACCCTGACCGTTCTCGTTTAAATGCGGCCCATAGAGAAATATATAAGGATAATATAAATCGTTACGAAGGGATTAAAAACCACCTACGCTCAACAGGATGGGAGTGTGATGAAGAGTATATAGCAAGATCTGATAAGCCTGAATATGGTTTACCATTGGCTAAAGCTCCTCCAGTAGAAATCTTAAAAAATAAGCAGGCACTTCTTTGCATTATGACTCCCAAAGAAGAAAATACAGAAGCGATTCCACATATATGTGTTGCGCTTAAAATGTCTGAATCAGAGCTTATTGTTTATGATCCAAGTGCTTCAATACCGTTTAAAGCTCAAAATACCCATTCCTGTATTCAGATACTATTCGCACTGGCTGAAGCGCAAGGACAAGAGTTTTATTTGTATACCAGGGCTGTGCCAAACAAGTAATTTATTTGTTAAACTTTAAACAATTGAAGGATAAGTAACCGGCATATGGAATTGAGAATTTCTGGCCAAGTGGACAGTTTCTATGCAAAATACCTGCCCCGCAGGAAGCTACAGGAGGCTGCCCGGGAGCTTATGTCTGAACTAGCGAAACGTGCCCATCCCCTGACAAAATTAAATCCGTCCCTGCGATTTTCCGATATTTCTGCACCCTATCTGATAGCTGCTATTTTTGCATCGCCGGGCATCAGGCATGACAAACCTCAAGTGCCACAGAATCTCTGCAAGACAAGCACCACTGCACTGCATTCAGAGTTTTTTACATTACAGCTTTGTATGTTGGAAGTTAATGTACAAAGACATGAAAAACTGATCCTGGAAGAACTGAAAAAACTGGATGACAGCCAACTGGTCAAAGCCCACCGCAGCGCTCTGATCAAGCTAACCGCTTCTGATCATCTCATTGATTGCATGCAGATTCATTCAGACGGAAATTTCCCGTTGAATCTCAACTGGTTTTTTGAGTTTCTTCAACTATTCAAAGCCCTGCAGCCATCTACCATCAAGGCAGTCAGGTTGCGCTCTGAAAAGTATTCATTCAAACATGAACTGAAACACAAACCCTTGCCCACACAGTTACTTCAGCCTGTGATCAACTATCTGGCGCACCACCCTGACGCAAGGGTATCGCCGTTTCAAGTTTCGGAAACAACAACATGGCGCCACAGAAGACTGGCATGATTTTGTCCGCGAACAGCCACAACTGGATTTTTTTCGAAACCTCAAGGATAAGCTGGGCCTTGAAAGCGCACCGCTCAAACCCCGGGGCATCTATCGTCTGCCCCATGCCCTGGATAAGCTCAAAACCTGCGGATTATCTGATGAAACCCTGACAAGCATTGCGTTTGAGCCTGATGGTTCGGCATTGCTGCAAGTCTTTGATGATGAAAAAAATACCAGCCTGTATCACCACTACCCATATGAAACAAAACGAGCAGGGTTCTGTATGCAGGCGTCGTTTGCTGGCATCAGGCTGTTTGCCAGAGATGCTGGACGTCTCTGGCAACACAATTTTCAGGCACCGGATACATTAAGCTTATTCCGTAATGCTGCTGATGGAAGAGCCTGGAAACCCACCCCCTTTTTTGGAATGCAGAGCCTTCCCGGCACGATGGGCGAGTGGAATGCCCGGGATTACCCAAACATGGCACCTGCACCGGTAGGGATGAGAGGCTGGGCTGATATCCGCTCATTTGTTGAGTGAACCTCCTCAGCTTTGGTATGAAACGACTCTATATTACCACCCAGTGTGAGCGACAGGGCGAATTGCGAATTGCTGAGCTTGGGAAAGCTTTTTAGACCAATTTGCTGCCACCGCACGACTGCATGGATGCAGGAGCTAGAGC
>NZ_JAHHPO010000462.1 GCF_024606365.1 Endozoicomonas sp. ONNA2 | reverse complement strand
GCTGCCCCGAAACTCGCGCACGACCACATGGATGTGGGAGCCAGGGCGACGCAGGATGCCAAAGCCCGGGACCTTGTCGCTTCGGGGGCATTCCGGTGGTCCGGCATTCCGGTGGTCCGGCATTCCGGTGAGCGTCTTGCAGAAGGAAAACCCCACTGTAATCGGGTAGCAGTAGGGCCGCGCAGTTAGGGCGGCCATCTGCCTGGCGGCGGGAGGATGTCAATTGATCCTTCCTTGCTGACTATCCTGAGGGCTTTGATCAGTATCTCCTACCGTGACCTCGATAAACATGGTGTCATCTTTAACGTATGCATAACGCCGATCATTCAGCGAATTGAGTGCCATAAACAGAGGACAGCCAGAGGCGATGTTACATTCCGACTTGGGTCTTCGAAAAGATGATGAACCCTTCTTGGGGAGGAATGTGTCTTGCACGTCTGCTACACGATTCTGATCATGAATCTTAAAAGTTACCATGCGTGAAAACGGCCAATTCAGAAGAGCATCGCATTCACCTCTCATTACCACCAAAAACAAGCTGATATGTGTTCCTTTTCCCATGCCATCACCATTCAAGTAGACCCTTGCGGACAATTTATAACCGTTCTGGCTTGTTAAGAATACGGGTGAAGGTATGAAACGTTTTCTGCCATCGATAGCGTCCTGGCGTTTGGAAGCAAAGTCGTCGATCTTCCAAACCAAGGTACCATCTATGGGCACCAGGGTGTTGTTTACTTTGTTAACTGGATCAATACTGGCAGTTGCGGGCAAGTCAGGTTTTTTTTCATTTCTGAACTCACAGAACAAGTGAAAAACACTGGCAAGTTCAGCTTCGAGATTTTCGAGTTTTTGGCAGTTTTGTCCGAAGCTACTTTCAAGGTCATTTAAACGCTGTGCAAATCCAGGTGGTAGCGGGGTACTGGATTGCTGCCTCTGTGCTTGAAGACTTCGGTTAACTTCCAGGGTGAGTTTCTGCATATCCTGTTGCAGCAATTCCATTTTTTTTTCCAGTGGTACCACTCTTTTTTCAATGGGTGGTTCTGGCTTTTTGATTTGTGTTTCCAGCTGATCTACCCGGTTAAGAAGCGCATCTAAGTAGTTGGCCAAATGGAATCGTATATTTCTGGCTAAGTGGACAGTTACTA
>NZ_JAHHPO010000461.1 GCF_024606365.1 Endozoicomonas sp. ONNA2 | reverse complement strand
ATTCTTAAATAAACTTTCTCTGTATCATGACGTACGATCAGTGGTAATCAGGTATCATATTGCCAGATCCCAATGCTCACACCACCCAGAATATTGATGAGCAAAATCATCAACCCGGCAATGGCATCACCACGGACAAATTTGCTGGCACCGTCCATCGCCCCGTAAAAATCCGCTTCACGGGTAATGTCTTCCCGTTTCACCCTGGCTTCATTGTGGTCAATCACGCCGGAGTTCAGATCGGCATCAATGGCCATTTGCTTGCCGGGCATCGAATCAAGCACAAAACGGGCCGTCACTTCGGATATACGACTGCCGCCTTTGGTGATCACCACAAAGTTGACAATCACCAGAATCAGGAAAACCAGCAAACCGACAAAATAATTACCGGCAATCACCACGCTGCCAAAAGCTTCAATTACCTTGCCTGCCGCATACGGCCCATTATGACCATTGATCAGCACCACCCGTGTCGAGGCAATATTCAGGGCCAGCCGCAGCAGAGTGGCCACCAGCAACAGGGTCGGGAACAGTGAAAAATCCAGGGGGCGGTTAATGTAGATGGTAAGAATCAGCAGAATCAACGACAGAGTAATATTAAAACTGAACAGGAAGTCCAGCAGAAATGGCGGAATGGGCAACATCAGCATGGCCAGAACCACCAGCAAAAGCAGCGGTGTCGCCAATAAGGAAGCCTTTGGAGAGGTCGGCAGGAGCAGGCCGGTGCCCATTACGGATCTCCTGTGCTGGATGAATGGTGGTATTTTTCCGGTATCTGAATATTGGGTGAGCCGGGACAGAAGGTGCTTTGGCGAGTACGGTAACGATCAAGCTGATAAAGGTAGACCATGATTTTTGCCACCGCCTGATACAGATCCGGGGCAATTTCCTGGTCAATTTCCGTATGGTAATAGAGAGCCCGGGTCAGCATGGGCTGAATCAGTACCGGCTTGCCCGCCGAGCGCCCGATACTGATGATAAGTTCGGCCATATGATCAACACCCCGGGCCACCACGACCGGTGCCCGGTGACTGTCCGGCTGGTATTTCAGAACCACAGCAAAATGGTCTGGATTGGTCAGTACAAGGTCGGCGTCGGGGATAGCATCCAGCATTTTTTTGCGCATCACTGAGGCCAGTTTTTGCCGCACCTGCCGAATCCGCTGCCGGGTTTCTGGTGAGCCGTCTTCGTTCTTCAGATTGTCTTTGACCTGTTGTCGTGTAAGAAGCTGTTGTTGGCGAAGGCGGTGTTTTTGCCACACCA
The DNA here is from genome assembly GCF_024606365.1 of Endozoicomonas sp. ONNA2. Taxonomy (GTDB): domain Bacteria; phylum Pseudomonadota; class Gammaproteobacteria; order Pseudomonadales; family Endozoicomonadaceae; genus Endozoicomonas. Next base: position 1,940 of record NZ_JAHHPO010000461.1, on the reverse strand, counting down.
CATCACCAGCGGCAATGACCATAAGGACACAGCATAACCCCAGCCCGGTGGACAATAACAAGGTTAATGCCCGGGTTGCCGCCATGGGCACAGGGTATGTACTCAGTGCCATAATCTCTGCCAGTTGGTGGTCCATGATTAAAAAAAGCGCCAGGGCCAATAACAGGGTTTTTAATGATGCCCGCACCACCTCAGCCAGCCCCCGGGCTGAAAAAATCCGTTTCAACCCTGCCACCGGATTTATCCGCCGGGCTTTTGCTGCCACGATGCTGACACTGAAGATAAAGGGGCCCGACATCAGGGCTCCCACGGTGACACTGAGCACAATAACCAGGGACATGGTGATCATCACCGCCGGAAATACGGTAAACGCCGCCCGCAGACTATCCATGATCGCTGCATGGGCTGCAACGGCATCATTCGCGGCATCAATAACTGGTGTGTCAATCAGGCCCAGCATGGATATAACAGCTGCGATCTGATCAATATAATTTGAATAGCCAAGCAGAAAAAAAATAGCCAGGGACTGCATGGCGATCATCAGATCCCTTGACCGGGAGACCTGTCCCTCTTGCCGGGCTTGCTTTTTCTGCCGCTCACTGGGTTGTTCCGTGGGTTCACTGCCCTGCTGTTCAGAATTCATCACTGCCCCTTCAACAGAGACCCAAGAACCTTCAGTGCATAGTGCATATGCTGTTCCACCACATAAGGCACCTGCAGTATATTTAAGCTCAGAAGGACTATTCCCACCAGAACAATCATGGGAAAACCAAGGGTTAACAGATTCATCTGGGGTGCTGAGCGTGTGATAAAACCAAAGGTAAGATTGACCATCAGCAAACAGACAATAGCGGGAAGGGCAATCAGCAGCCCGGCACCAAACATCCAGCCAATCATGGTGAGCAGGGCTGATACCCGGTCAATCACCACCAGAAAATGGCCAAGGGGTAATGCATGAAAGCTGTCAATGACTATCATAAAGAACAGCAGGTGGCCATTGATCAGAACAAACACAAGTTGCGCCATAACCTGATAGATACGGGCAACCACGGTAACACTGATACCATTGACAGGGTCGTTCAGTTCAGCAAACCCCAAAGCCATCTGCAGACCGGTTACATGCCCTGCCAAGGTAAACACGTTGAAATAGATCAGTAACACCGCGCCAAACAACAGTCCGGTAAAAAACTCGGCACAGGCGGCCAGTATCAGGCTCAGAGACAGGTCAGTGGTCATTTTAGAAGACAGTTGCAACATGGCAGCCACAGACAGCGATAAAGCCAGCAGTAACCGTGCTGGGAGCGGCAACCAGTCCCGGGTTAACGGACAGGTCATGACAAACCCGGAAATACGACAAAATACCAGTAAATAGAGCGCCATCAGATGGGACAGCTCAGAGAGTGCCATACTGATCACTGGTTATTCACAATGGCAACAAAAAAATCATTAAAGATGACGCTTAACTCCTGAACCAGCCAATGCAGTGACAGTGACAGGGTTAATAACGTGATCAGCAGCCGGGGCAGAAAGCTCAGGGTCTGTTCGGTTACTTGGGTGGCCGCCTGAATAATGCTGATCACCAGGCCCACCAGAAGGCCGGGAGCAATCAGCACCAGGGCCATCCAGGAGACACTGCGCAGCGCGTTGGCAAACATGTAGACCATCTCGTCAGGTGACATTTATGGTTCCCGCGTCGTGAATGGCAGTCTGTGCGTTTCTCAGGTGGAAAAGCTCCTGATGGTGCCCGCTACAATAAGATCCCAGCCATCCACCAGAACAAATAGCAACAGTTTAAAGGGAAGAGAGATCAACATCGGCGACAGCATGATCATACCCAGTGCCATAAGAATACTGGCAACCAGCAGATCAATGACCAGAAATGGCAACAGGATCATCAACCCCATCTGCAGACTGGTTTTAATTTCACTGCCCAAAAAAGC
>NZ_JAHHPO010000460.1 GCF_024606365.1 Endozoicomonas sp. ONNA2 | reverse complement strand
ATCGCATAAAATCAGGTCGATACCGGGCTCCAGCCTTACGACGCGTTTACATTCCTAAAGGGAAAGGTCAGCAACGTTCTCTGGGCATCCCAACCTTTGAGGATAAGATTGCCCAGAGAGCTGTGGCGATGCTGTTGGAACCTGTTTTCGAGCAAGATTTCTACAATTGCTCGTTTGGGTCTCGCAAGGGCAGGTCAGCGCATCATGCCTTGCAGAGTCTACGTAGTCACATAATGCGGGACGGAGGTCAATGGGTGCTTGATGTGGATATACAAAAGTACTTTGATACGATTGACCATAGCAAGCTACGACTGTTCCTTGCCAGAAGAGTAACTGATGGCGTGGTACGCAAACTGATCGTCTCTTCATGAAAAGCATGGCTGAAGGCCGGTATACTTGAGTCGGGACAGCTTTGCTACCCGACAATGGGAACCGGTGGTGTTATTTCACCATTGTTAGCCAATATCTACCTGCACTATGTACTGGATGACTGGTTTATTCAAACGCTCTTGTAGATAAAGAGTGCCCAGAATGCAGGGAAGGTGTAGCCTGACCCGTTTTGCTGATGACTTTGTCATGGTATTTCAAAATGTTGACGACTGTTGTCGAGTAGAGCGTGTCCTGCCTAAGCGCCTTGGTGTTTATGGCTTAACGCTACATCCGGAAAAGACACAGAGAATTGACTTTCGGGTTCAGTACCGAAAGGAAAACAAACGTCGTGGACTTCCGATCAATTTTGATTTCCCTGGATTCACACACTTCTGGGGTAAAACCCGGAGGGGTGGTTTTGCAATATTCCGGAAAACCGCCAAGGGGCGAGTAGCTAAAACGCTGAAATCGTTTAATGAATATTGCCGTAAACACAGACATGACTCATTAAATGAGCAGTACGCCATGTTAAACCGGAAATTACGGGGACACTTTGCGTACTTTGGCATTACAGGCAATCTCAAGGCCCTGAAAGCAGTGCATCATAAAGTACAGGAAATCTGGCACAAATGGCTGGGGCGTCGATCTCGGAAAAGCTATATTCCGTGGGAGAAATTCACCC
>NZ_JAHHPO010000459.1 GCF_024606365.1 Endozoicomonas sp. ONNA2 | reverse complement strand
CTGGCACCAGCAGGCCATCAGCTTGAAACATCAGTACGGAAAATACATCGCCAGCGAGTATATCTTCGAATAGAGTATTACATTGTCGTCTATTGATTTACCTATGGAACAACGTACAATTTGCCACTGTCGTCACAGGCCTTCAAATGGCCAGATCATAATTTTTCCTATCTGCCTATTCAACCCAATGGCTTAGCCAGTGGGGGTTTCCTATTAGCCAGATAGCGCGGTTTATAGCATCGAGCACGCAACAAGCCGCAAAAAAGTACTCAAGCACACAATTTAACCTTGGTTGTTTCGATAAATACCCCTAATTTGACGGGCGGCAGCGTTTTTGCAAAATAAAAAGCCTACGCGACGGCCACTCATCCGGCGACTTGACCATTTTTGCTCTGACCGGGTTTAACACAACGTACCGGCTCAGCTCCATAAGGCAAGCATCTTTATCCACAACAATGGCTTTGTATCGCCCCTGGAAAAGATGACCGACTCTAACTACCTTCGGTTAAAGCGCACCGTGTACACACCGTTAAGCTGGCGCATGCCCCTGGAGAGATTGGCGTCTGGCGTTTCCACCACCAGGTGATAATGATTGGTCATCAGGCAGAATGAGTGGATCACCCAGTTAAACCGTTCGCAAACTTCAGATAGCGTATCAAGAAACAACTGAAAGTTTGCGTCTCCACGTTAAATAGCTTTTCGTTCATTGCCTCGGGACGTACAGCGCACCTGAGTACTCAATTGGTAGTGTTCTGCTCATTTCCAATCAATTCATTTTTATTAATGGAACTGGAAAAGTAGACCAATAAATCAATGATGCACAATTCCGAGTAGATGAGGACGTTACCGCCCTCAGCCCTCGCAGATCCGGACGAGCCCAATTAAGGCATCCGGTTCCTCATGGTTATTGGTTCACTAACTGATAACCTTGGTAGTGTACTGATGCTGGATTCTTGGCGGTGTCAGGGGGAAGCGTTTCAGGAACCGGGTGAATTTCTCCCACGGAATATAGCTTTTCCGAGATCGACGACCCAGCCATTT
>NZ_JAHHPO010000458.1 GCF_024606365.1 Endozoicomonas sp. ONNA2 | reverse complement strand
TTCTCGGACAGCCTCCCAGAGCAACGCAGGAGCAGTTGCCGCGTTGGGCGATCTATTCTCGGACAGACAGCTATAAAGTCATCGACAGCCATGCTGGTAACAAAATCAGGACTTACCGGTTCCCCGCTTCTGTCTTGATGCCTCCAGCTCCGGACTATGAGCCCCAAGACTCCAGTTCCCCGGCTCCTGCTCTTCAATGACCACCCAGACCGCCTGCTGAAAACGATCTTCACCACCTGCAGCAACCTCCACCAATAGCTGAGAGATGCCATCCATCAGTTAAAAAATATTGCAACAATCGCAACATCGTGAAAGAATGTAAAACGGTAAGTTATTGAAAAGGTGAATTTACCTTGTGGGTGTCAACTACCAAACTCGCCAAGATTGAAGGCGTAACCAGCCAAACAATACGACGAAAGATAGAAAACGGTCACTACGAAAGAGTGAAGCAAACCAGCGGTGGTCACTTTCGTGTCTTCGTTAATCAACAACGGAAGATATGCTATGCAAGAGTTAGTTCTGGAAAACAAAGATCCAGCATTGACGCACAAAAGCGTATCTTGCTCCAAAAGCACCCTGACGCAGAATTTGTCAGTGACATTGCCAGCGCTTTCAACTTTAAACGAAAAGGATTGCAAACCATTCTGGAATCAGCAGTGTGCGGAAACGCAACGCATATTGTGGTTGCCACGAAAGATCGACTTGCCAGGTCAGGGTTTGAGCTTATCAAATGGCTCATTGAGTTATCGGGAGGACATGTCGAAATTTTGGATGACCCGAATGATTCCAGTCAGTCTTTTGATACCCAAGAGCTTATCGGTTTCATTACCTCGTTCTGCAATAGCCATTACGGAAAACGGTCCGCTGAAAGACGCAAAGATACTGGCGTCAAAAAAGATCAGGATTTACCCTGAAAATGAACAAGCCTACAAGGATGCATTGTGGCTGTATAGAAGATCATACAACTTGGCTGTCGAGAGATTCCGCAATGGATCATACAAAGACAGTGCAGGTAAGTTCGTAAACATGCGTCCATCTATTAAGGCGCAGGTAGAACAGGAGCAAAGAGAAAGTGGCAGAGCCTACAACTCTATAATCTCCGATAACGGAACGCTTGCGGCCGCTGTGACATTCAAGTCAGTTTGCAGTCACAATAAAAAGCTCAAAGGAGCCAGGGAGGGGCTTGCCGAGATCGGATTTAAAAGTCGAAAAGGCAGCAAACACTCATTCTCTATTGACAGACTACCGAAATGCCTGAGTCCTTGCGTTAACTCGCCAGGGAAAATTCACTTAACAGAGAAAGTTCCAGATGAGGCTATTGGAAAGTCCTGCGTCATAACTTGCGACAAAGGTCGATGGTTTATCCAGGTTCAACAGCACATTAAGCTCAAGCCCGAGATCCAAGGGGAGGTTAAATGTGTGGGGGTTGATCCCGGTGTCCGTACCTTTGCCACATGCTACAGCGAAAAAGAGGCGTTAGTCGTCGGCTCAGATTTCGCAAAAACAAGGTTATTCCCGTTAATGAAGCAAGTGGACAACCTTATCGGGTCAAGACAGAAAATCCTGAACACTCACAAAGGCGTCAAGTTTAATGAAATGCCTCAATGGGCAAGGGATCGTATAGTCCACTTCAATAAAGAAATTGACCGTTTGAAGTGCAAAAAGGACGACATTGTTCTTGACCTGCATAACAGGCTGGCATTTGAGCTTGTATCAAATTACGACGTCATATTCCTGCCGACTTTCCAGACAAGGGGAATGGTTACTCGCAAGGATAAAAAAGTCCGCACAATACGTCGTAATACTTGTCGGCAAATGCTCGACCTTAACCACTACCAGTTCAAACTCAAGCTTAAGTGGTACGCGAGGAAGTACGGGAAACAAGTAGCCGATTGCAACGAGGCTTACACGTCAAAGACAAGATCATGGGACGGAACTGTAGACGACAAGATTGGAGCCTCGAAAATAATCAAAGGATCTGGATTCTCCGTTGATCGCGACATCAACGGAGCGAGAAACATATTTCTTAAATGCGTAACAAGGTAGCTTGAACCCTAACCATAACAACAAGTGTTTCGCTTGTTGCGGTTTAAATCAAGACTTCCTGCTTCTGGATTTCATTAAACAGCCCCTTGACCGTTTTCACAGAAACAAACGGCATAAGCACTCACCTCTCAATAAACTTCGACCCTCACAGATTAGCCTCCCGGATACAGAAGTTCCAACCAACTGACACCCCCTGCCCTATCGGGCGAGGTTTCCTGGATCGCTCCAGGCACCTTCCTGCTTTAACACGCCAGATAAAATCAGCTTCCTGGTGCAGCCAGGGGCTGAAACCCATATAGCCGTCATCCCCGCGAAGGCGGTTGTCGCAAAAGGTCGAACACATTCCTGACCGTCACTTTTCACCACACATTCCCGACTTTGAGACTGTCAGAAAAGGCATAAAAGCCTTGAACCACAAAAGGCACAAAGGAAAAGAAAAGCTCTTCTTTGCCGTGAAAAATATTTTGCTCAACCAT
>NZ_JAHHPO010000457.1 GCF_024606365.1 Endozoicomonas sp. ONNA2 | reverse complement strand
CAGTCTATTCCCGGACAGCCTCCCGGGTCTCACACGAACGGCGGGTGGCCGCTCCGCGCCTGCGCGGCCCGGCCCGATCAGGCGATATTTACGACGGGTCTTGCACATCTTAATTGTGTACCTTTGCCGATCGGGATCAGTAAACAGTTACAGTTAACCAGCCAACACACGCCCTTACTCACTGATTAATCGTTGAAATTACCGACATGTTTAAACAACTCAATGACGCAACAGCTAAACCTGTGGTGTGGTCAACTTACACGGCAGAAATATTGTGGGCTGATCCTCATATTGCCAGGCAAATGCTGGCCTATCATCTAAACCCTGATATCAACGCTGCATCCAGATCGTTTGATTTTATTGATGATTCTGTCAGCTGGCTGATCTCAAGCCTTGACCTTAATCAATCCTCAGCAGCGATAGACTTTGGTTGCGGCCCGGGACTGTATACCCAGCGCCTGAAAAAACGGGGAATAGGCACTGTGGTAGGTCTTGATTTTTCGCAAAACTCCCTTGGGTACGCAAGCGAGCAGGCAGAGCAGTCGGATCTGAAGATCGAATACCATCTGGGCAATTACCTGGACTACCACGATTCACGGCAGTTTGATTTAATCACATTAGTGATGTGTGACCTTTGCGCCCTGAACCCGTCACAACGTGCCAGGTTGTTGAATAAGTTTAAATCGCTAATGAAACCGAATGGGGTTATTGCCCTGGATGTCTATACCTCTGCACGATTTGAGAAGCAATCGGAAGACGTGACACTGGCCAGAAACGCCATGAACGGTTTTTGGAGTGCACAGGACTACTGGTGTATTCAATCTTCCTTCTTGTATAGACCTGAACTGGTCACCCTGGACCAGTATGTCATTTGTGAAGAAGAAAGAGAGTGGACAGTCTATAACTGGCTGCAGCACTTTACCATTGACATGCTGCGCAGTGAGCTTGAGCAACATGATTTGAAAGTTCAGGCTACCTACAGTGATTTACGTGGCAGGCCCCGGGTTGACGGGGATGAAATGGCGGTGGTTATCGGTCATAAATAGCCAGCCATTCTATATAACTATGGTGGACCCATGATACGCTTTTTTTTGAACCACAAAGACACGGAGACACAAAGACAAGGTTTCTTTTTTCTTCCTTTGTGTCTTTGTGGTGAAAGTCTTTTAAGGGAGAACGCAAAGTACCCCCGAAATTTACGATTCAATTTATCGTACTGCTCCTTCAATGAGTCATGTCTATGTTTACGACAGTAGTCAATGAATGCCTTTTGGGTATTGGCCAAGAGGCTGTCCGAGAATAGACCGCCCACCTTCGGTGGCAGCAAATTGGTCTAAAAATCTACTTCTATTCCGCAAATAGCCCCACTATTCACCTCACAAAACCGAATGCTTATCCTCAGTTTTCTGCCAAAGTAACTACGGGCGCTATTATCGGACAGCATCCCGGGTACTGAACTCTGCAATGGTTCTCAGAGTTTCCAATACGCCCCGGGTAGTTTCACGGGCATCCTCATTCACAGGCTGGTACCTGCGCTGATAGAGACAATTCAAGGCCTGGTCAAAAACAGGCTTCATCTCTTCATGAATAATTTTGTGGTTCTGATAGGTCAGATAACGGGTTTCCAATATGATCCCACTGGCCGGACCACCGAGCTTACACATGGCCTGACCTGGCTCAAGCTGGCGAATCCCCCGGGTAAAGATATCATAGCTGAATGAACGCCTCAGCGTATTCAGCCGCCGGTAAGTGGCATCCTTCACCATATCCAATTCAACCCCATCCACCGTCAGCATGAACTGGCCGACCGCATCCGTCACCACATTAGGATCAATCTCGGTTCCGTAAAAATTAACCTCTTTGATCACCTCATCGTCAAGATAGTATTTCATACTTAACAACAACTTATGGTGATCATCCACCGCATTGGCCAGTGCTGACAGCAAAAGCAGAGAGAGACAAATGGTTCTTGAAATCACGCTGGTTACCTCAAAGGAAGAATAAAACAACTATTCACTTGGACATCTATAAAGTACTTAAGTTCCGATTTTGAAAAATAAATAATCGGTGTCACGTTGTAATTGCCAGAAAACTGAAACCTTTTACTTAGTATTTCTGTCAATATAAATCCTTGCAGCGTTAATAATATCCAAAGGTTCATAATTAACCAGTTCACCAGCGGCAGCTAAAACTTTACAAAGATAAATAAGTGCAAAAGCAACAGTCAAAGTTCTTTTTTTTGTCTCATCCAAGCCAAGAAGACCCGAAACGGTGTTGCACGCAAGGTAGTTCTCAAGGTCGTTAGTACGTTTGGAAATCTCACAGACTTTTTGTATGGCCTGTTTTAGTATCATTAGCTTATTTTTGCATTTCTCTTTGTTTGCTATATCCAGTGTCCATAAATTTTGAAGCACCATGAAAAGCATCTCGAATGCAGCCTTGCACTCATCTTTCTCGAGTTTATTTAATATTGAGTCAGCTATCACTGCCATATCGAGTTTTGCAGGGACCTTAAAAGGTATAGAATCAGCCATAATTCGTTGTTTCTTTATCGAAGAGCCGGAAAAACCCGATTCCGGCGCTGTTCGCTCTCTTTTCAGGGCATTATTGAATAAAGTGGCTGGTAAGGTTTTTCTTCCCTCGGGACGAAAAACAGTATTCACAGCAGGCAAACCAGCGACATAGCCACTGGCGGAATCATCAGGTACATTTAAGGCAAGTAAATAACGTCCCGTGGGGAATGCATGAATAGCCGTTAATCCCTGTTTATCGAGTGTCGAAGATCTGGCCAGGTTATCGTCCCGGGAAACTACGGGTGAGTCAGTAGCTTCCTCCCCTGGCACGTCGAATGGTAATTCAAGTTCCATCGGTTCGGGTTTATCTGAAACAGATTCAGAGCAAGCTATCTCATTATCAGAATCTGGAAGTAACTCTTTTGGAAAGGTCATGACAATCCTGTTAAAACGCCCGGGCTGTTTCAAAGACTCTTTGACTTCAGTATGGATGTAACACCGATTACCACTGTGATTGAACTTTTCGTTAAACTCAGGCGGTGGCAAGCTCACTGGCTCTCTGTAGAATTTTTCACCACAGTGGAAGGGAAGTTCAGGTCGCCCGTTCTTTTCTATTAAGTGCAAACGGGCTTCAAGCCGTTCAGCAACGTAGCCGACATCCCGTCGAGCCCAAAGACTTTGGACTTCAGAACCAGGATCAAGACAATTGTTTAAAAACTGACACCAGCGCCACATCAGTTGACTTGTATTCAAATCCGTTGTGTTTGGCCTTATCTCCTTGAGCCAAAGCAATAACTCATTGCATTGACACTTCCACTTTAAAAATTCATCATCACGCCAATGTTTTAAATCCGCCTCCATGGTAACAAAATTTTTATATCGCTTTAACATTTTCAAATCATTGTAACTGATTTCGATATTAGAATACGTGGAATTCTTTAACCAGCGATTGACCGACTCTTTGGTGGCTTTTTCAAAATCAACTTTAAAAATCCTGAAGAATAGGGGGGTAAAATTTCTGATCATGTCTTTCCACATGGCAAATGCCTTATTGGTTTTACATAAGGCAGCCACGTTGTAAGTCTTTTTCGTTTCCGGGTCAAGGAACCGATATTTCAGGAAATAGTCTTCCAGTGTTAATTTTTGGGTATGACTGACGATGGTTGTTTTTTGATGATCAGACAGAAGTTGCTGACTTCCTTGATAAAACTTCAGAAGAACTGCTGGCAATGATGTCAGTGGCACAGTGCCTACCTTGATATTTTCCTGATGACTATTCCCTTTACTACCTGCCTTGCCAGAGCCTTGCGCACTCAATTCATGATAGTTAATCAAAGATTTATCAGACTCACTATCCTTCACCAGCTGCTTAAAAAATTGGTCAAGTTTATTGCGTTCTTTATCAAATGACTGTGTCACTTTCAGTGCCGTTATTGAACAGCTGTAATAATCTGACTGGAGATACCCGGAAGCTGGAGTAGTCAAAAAATATAACCGACTATCGCGAATATTTTTTAAGCCACCGGATATCCCTTTAATGACAAAATTTCTCGTGTCTGTCGCCAAAGGGCAATCTGGATTTATTGTTTCGTGTAAATAGACAATGATTTTATTATTATCCTGAATAAATCTGACTGCAGTCATATGGGAAGCAGAAATATTCTTGACAATTATGCTGAATATTGCAGCACCCCTACCATTTGCAACTCTTTCTGTTATTGATTTATTTAATGATTTTAAAGAACCGACATCATTATTCGTCTGGCAACAACGGTATATATCCAGGCAGGTTCGGGATTTTCTTTTAAGCAAGGAGATTTCCTGAACCGCTTTGATCGGCAGGTGGTATTGACCATTACTTAAGTTTTCATGATTTAAATCCAGCGTCTCTTGAAGCAGGGGATTCATCTGAACTGTGCGCTCTTCATGGTAATATGCAGCCACTTTATCCCAGTAGGGTAGACCCTCATCTGATGTCTTGTACATCAATACCAGACCTTTGCCGGGTGATAGTACGGTGCACTGCCCTTCCCTGCAATTAAGGATGGTCTTGCTATGAGTTGCGCCAAATGGGTGATAAAACCCAAGATAGCTGCCTTCCTTCAGAGCATGGCTGGTTAATAATTTTACCTCTTGTTCATTGCAAACAATATCATTAAGCACAACAACTGAAGTAGCATCCAGGTTTTCCGACTCTCCACTGTCTGTTGTTAAACCAACTTTTTTTGGTGGTGTAAGATCAAATTTTAAATCAGCACTATTATCATCCAGAACTGAAGTTATAACTCGATCAATAGTCCATAATTCCTGTTTAGCACCAAAATACGTTATTCGCCCGACACTGTGCCGTTGCTGTAACTGCAATAACTTTAAGGGTGGTAAAAGTGGGTCCCGAGCGTTAGGGGGTATGGATAAAGCTCTACGCTGCAAACCATCGGTTACGTAACGTGAACAGAATGTACCAATGAACTCTTTTAACCAAGAGTCATCCTTAAGAACCGACTTTTCCAGCGCCGTCATTGGCTTTATATAAGAATCAACAGGCAAAATGCTATGACTCCTGAGATTTTATCGAAAGTACACACAGGTAGTTAAGTAGTTAACCATATGTAACCAGATTTCGGGCTAATTGATCAGTCACTTACGGTGTTACAACTCTGGTCACTTGACCAAGTCAATCCTGTCTACGTTGCGACTTGCATGGTAACTGCCCACTTAGCAAAATTTATACGATTCCACTTGAAAACTAACAAGACAAAAAATTTATCTATTAGTTCAATTTGAGCTTATTAATGCAACATTCATACATTTTTTTTAATTTGCCCCAAGAGGCTGTCCGGGAAGGAACTGGCAGCGAAATATACCAGAAGACCCGGGCCATTGCCACGCCAGAAAAGTTGATCGGTGCAACAACTGGCGCTCGGGGTACGCATAACACCACGTAGCCAGGAACATCGAAGGAACTGACTACATCTGACCGGAAAAAAAGGCCGCCATTACCTGCCTGGCTTCTTCGGAAGCTACACGTTCACCGAAGATAATAGCTTCATCGTTAATACGCTGCTGAACATCGCAGCGACGGGTCCGGGTAATCAAATGTTTGGTCAGCACCAGCGCTTCACGGGGCTTTGCTGCCAGCGCTTTAGCCTTTGCCAAGGCATATTCAAGCACTTCCTCATTGGCGATTACAGCATTGGCAATACCGTATTCCCGGGCGCGGTGAGCATCAAAGAAATCACCCAGCATCAACAATTCAGAGGCCCGCTGCCTCCCCATCATATCCGGTAACAGTAAACTGGAGGCCGCTTCCGGTACCACTGCCAAGTTCACAAAAGGCAAACGCAACCGAGTGTTTTCACCCACATAAACCAGATCACAGTGAAGCAGTAAAGTTACACCAATACCCACTGCAATGCCACTGGCGGCTGCCACAATTGGCTTTTTCTGAACCGTAAGTTGGCGTAGCATTTTTATCGCTTCTGGTTCTTGAGTGGTATCCCGGCTCAGAAAGTCCTTGAGATCATTGCCCGCAGTGAACATATCGGGTTGGCCAGCAAAGAGAATGACCTTGACACTGTCATCCTGATCAGCAGCGATCAGTGCTTGAAGGATGCTAGCGTACATTGCTGTTGTGAGCGCGTTTTTTTTATTCGTGCGATTGAAGCGGATCGCCAGGATATCATCCTGCTGCTCGATCAGGATATGACTCTGCAGATCTGACATGGCTTAAACTCCCTGAAGCTTTATTGTCATTATGTACTGTTTGCATTCTATTACATCCGCTGGACAACTGGCAGCACAGAGCGATTAACCATTCTCCTTCGAGTGCACACGGGTTCTGCTAACCATTATTGCTGATAGCCTGACCGAAAAACCAATAAAATAATATTAAGCTTACCGATAGTAATTTAAATTTTATCATTGATTAGCTATCCTGAGCCGCTGAATTCATGTTCTGGAATTGAATTGCAAATGATGGGCTTTCTGAAAATAACGTATTATATTTTTTCAATCGGGAATCTTTGAAATTAATTGGCTTGAATAAGGCAATCCTTGACGTATTTGCTGAAAAAATTGAAATTATGAAAAAATATTCGAGTAAGCAATGGTCGGAGTAATCAAAGAAAAGTTCAGCCAGCTCATCTTGTCCACCTGCTATTGGACAACCTCCGAAAGATGCCCGAAAGGTTTATCCCCTGCTAAAGGACCATATCGGCTATCCATCAGCTCAACCCTTCGGCAAATATCAGGTTAAAGAGGTTTCAGGGGTTGGTGAACAACACGGTTTACTCGTCAGAAATACGCCTGATCCTTCTGCCAGTGCTGAAAGCCCTTTGCCATGGTTACGTGTGCACGCCTGTCCCGGTGCCAGCCATGACTTGCCACAAGGCAATCTTGGTGATGAATTAAAAGCGTTGCTGCAAAGTTTTGCTGAGTGTATGGATAAACAGCAACCATTGCCGGTCAGTGACTGTAAACCTTTTGTCAAGTACTTTGGGGAGTACCAGCCAATGCCAACCCTGATGAGCTTGATCCTGAAGATTACCTTTCAACAATTAAAAAAGAGCCTTCTTTCATCAAACAAGTTCCCCGGGAAAAGTTAATACCAGAGTTATTTTTACAGGCATGTGCGAAAAAATTATTATAAAAGTTTGCAGTATTTACCCGAGAGAATGAAAACCGATGTATTTTATCGGGCTTTGGCACTTGAAGAATGCAAGACGCTTTCTTAAATACCTGATCAGATAAAAAGCCAATGGTTGGGTGATGGTTTTTTCGACTTGCTTCTTGAAAAAGATGCAGAGGTTATTCACCTCATTCCCCAAGAACTGATGGGCGTTTTGAACTTGCCTGCAAAAAATCGCCTACTGCGCTGATGAGTTACCCGCAAAATAAACCCATCAGTGACCACTTGTTAATCATCGCAATCGAACACTTCGGGGTTCTGCAATTTTACCCGGAGCACCGTAAAACAGCAGAACTGTGTGAATTAGCCTGTCGAAGTGATGGGTCAGCGTTGGAGTATGTTCCTGAAACCCTGAAAACCGCCGAATTATGCCAGATAGCTGTGGATAATAAGGCCAAAGCTTTTAAATACATCCCGGAAGCAGTCAAAACATTTGAAATGTGTCTGACAGCCGCTAAAGGCGGCGAATGCTTCAAGGAGCTTCCGGAATTTTTAACGCCAGCACAACGCATGGAAATATATCGTGCTGCCTGTCATGCCGGAGCATCTGTATTACCTCACCTGCCGGGGCGATTTATGACTGACGATTTCCTCAAGTCAGTCTGTACCAGCACACAACACAGGGACACACCACTAACCTTTACTATACCCTACAACCTTTCATCATGGGTTGGTGGTGCCAAAGCGTCTGAGCTGTATTCGTTAGCCCTTGGCCTGTCACCCGATGCACTGCAATATGTTCCCACTGATGCAAGAAAGGGAGCAATCCTCAGGGCGACAGAATCGGTCGAACGATCATCCCGATAATAGGATATTTAGCTA
>NZ_JAHHPO010000456.1 GCF_024606365.1 Endozoicomonas sp. ONNA2 | reverse complement strand
GAGCAACGCAGGAGCAGTTGCCGTGTAGGGCAGTCTATTCTCGGACAGCCTCCTGATTCACCAGCCCTTTTTCATCGCACTAACCCGCTCCACATTGGCAAGCACGGTCTGACAAGACTCCCAGTCAATATCCTCAACCTTGCTGTACTTCTCATCGAAAGGGTGCTGTGGTTTCACACCATCAATCAGCTTTGAAGCAGCATCAATTTCCCCAAGTGCAATATCCACCCAGGCGTCTTCCAGGACATCCGGAATCTGGCCAAACAGTTCATGAATATCTTCCAGGCGGTCTGACAGTAACTCATGTACCCTGTCTTCTACTGAATCCCGGTAGCGCATATTGAGCAGCCGAACGGTATCACGTAATTGCCCAATACGCTGAATACGGCCTTTACGCTGCTCCAGTCGGGTAGGGTTCCATGGCAAGTCAAGATTAATCAGAGTGCCGAGGCGTTGCAGGTTCAAACCTTCACTGGCCGCATCCGTCCCCAAAACCAGGCGGAGCTGACCATCCCGAACCATCTTTTTAATATCGTCACGGGCTGTCTTTTTGAAGTCGCCATTGGTTAGCAACCCTGAGCGGGAAGCTCCGGCATAAATAGCAATGGTTTCATTCGGTAAGTGTTCTTCAGACAGTTTATTCGCCAGCCACCATACAGAATCATAATACTGGGAAAAGATGATACACCCCGCTTCCAGCCACTCTTTCTGGAACAGAAACTTTTGCACCTCAAGGTATTTGGGGTCCTGATCCCGGCACGATTCAAGATCTTCTTTGCACAACTTCAGTAGTTTGATTTCAGCGGGTGTCAGGTCCTTCATGGATTCAGACAATTCAACACTGTCGTCTTCATCCTCAACCATCCCGGCCACTTCCTGTTCAGGTGTATCACCAGCCCACTCATTCAGAAGCTTTTCAACCGTCCGTTGGCCTGCATACATAGTGCTGCCGATACGCCGCAACAACAGCGTCTTAAAGAAACCTGCGCCTTTAGCCCGTTTGCCAAGCAACTCACAGAACTCTTCAGCCTTTTTGTATGCCCTGCCAAAGTAGGTAGGGAGGGGAATTGCGTCCCGATCACCTTCGCCAAACAGCTCCACCTTAAGGAATTGTCTAAAAATAACTTTCCCATTTCACTCTAATTCTGGAACTATGG
>NZ_JAHHPO010000455.1 GCF_024606365.1 Endozoicomonas sp. ONNA2 | reverse complement strand
ATCATCAGGAACACTGAGTTTAAAATGGGAAAGTTATTTTTAGACGACTCCTTACTTCATTTCGAGTGATAGCCGCTATGATATCTCAATCTATCGTTCAGCCAACAAATATCAAAGGCAAGAAAAAAACACCGCAGCGCACACCACAACAGACCAACCCACCGGCCACCGCCTCCGCCCGGCCCGGCCAGCTACCGAAAGCTGCCGTGGCACTGTGTGTCCTGTCCGGCCTGACCGCTGCGGGTGCTGCATCCCCATCCGGCAGTAACCCCGCAGTGCCGATTAAGGTGCCGGATGCAGAAACCCTGAACATGATTGGCAGTGTCCATCCACTAAATGCGTGGCTGTCCGAGAATAGTCTGCCATACTCTGGTGGCAGCTAATTGGTCTATAAATTCCGTTTTGTTCGGCAGACAAGTCAGCAATTAATCGCACAAAACTGAATTTTTATCCTGAATTTTCTGCCATCCTCGCTACACGGCGGGGTCGCCGAGACGGGCTCTATAGACAGCATGCCGGGTGTTGGAGTGGGTAATATGTGTGAGTGAAAATGTCTGTGAGTAAAAGTGTCTGTGAGTGAAAGCGGTATCAATTTCTTTGACGGAGTTTCATTACATGAACAATCCCCCATTGAATTCAAGGCATTTGCCCATCTACCCGACCCATACAGATGTTGGGGTAGCCAATGGCCATACTTGTGTTGTCCCTGCTGATTGTGGTTCAAATGGTGGTTCAAATGATGGTGCAAATGGTGGATTAAAAAGATTCGCCGCATTCAGGCAGGTTAGCCAAGTCGAGTCATGTTCAATTTTGCAGGACTTTCCAGACGATCCCGTGGTGCAGAATCAGATATTCAGCCATCTTTCATTTGCAGATCTGTTAAGTGTTGAGCTAGTCTCAAGATGTTTCAGGTACAATACTTCACTGAGTCATGTAAAGGAGATTGCCTTTTTTCGTGAGCTTCCTGATAACTCACGGAGTCAGATAGAAAAGTGGATAAGGTCATCGTCTGATTATTTGATCGATTATCTGGAACGTTTTTCTACAGCAAAACCCGAGGGTTATTTCCGTGCCATGCAACAAGAGAAGCCCAAGGCATTTGTGGAAATCCTCTATTTTAATCTGCGAGAAACCATTGGCAAGAGCGGTTCGTTTGATACGGAGTTCAAAGCGGTCATGGTTCACCAAAACAGAGTAGGCACTGTTCAATTCAGCGCTGGCATTCCACAAATATTGAGTTCCAACAATACTGAAGTAAAAATGATGGAATTCCGCGGTGCGCAGTGGGTTGACACGTTTTCTACCCGCTTCGACATAAATCATTGGAGTGTACTTTGGGGTGAATATTCAGCGCAGCTTATCGCCAATGATACCTGCCTTGTTACAAATAACGGCCATCGTGTGAAGATTTTCGAGCGCTCAGGGGATGGAAAATGGGATCACAAGATATCTCTTTTTGGCAACAACGATACCGAACAGAAATCTACAGTGTACGCCAGGCCCAACAGTTGTAATGTGTTTGTCTCAGCCTATTGCCATTTAAATGGGCGAACAGCGTGGTTGGCAAAATATTCCAGAAACGACAGTGAGGGAAATCGGATAGCGTTACCCATTGGCGTCTCTAATTGGGTTGGTGTTCATGATGTCACTCTTGATGGCAGGTATGCATTGGTAAGCGACAATCATAATCCTCTTATTTACGAATTGGCCGACGAAGGGCTGGAGGTGGTGGGCAGCTTGTCCGATTGCCGAGTATCTCATGCCATATTTAGTCCAGATGGAACACGTATAGTGACGCTTGATGGATTTACTGCAAGGGTATTTATCCGTAGCAATCAGATAAAATGTCGTCAGGAGTATATCATCGATCACGATGGGGATGATCCTCATGCGTTTTCGAAAGTATCGTTTAGTCCTGATGGGACCACCATTGCACTCAGTGACACGTGCCGTGTCGAGATCTACGGGCGACAGGGAGAAGGAGCCTGGGGCAGGCAAGCCGTTCTCGATGATTTTGGAGGTGGCCGTATTTTTTCAGAACTTATTTTCAGTCCTGATGGAACTCATGTCGTGATAACATTAGCTGATGACAATGAACTGAAACATGAGCAAAGACTGATCGGCAAGATCAGCGATGGGAGATGGGTGGAGAAGGCGGAGGTGGCTGCAAATGGTCTGGTTGTTTTTAGTCCTGATCAGACCCATGTGGCCATCTACACCGGTAGAGATCAGCAAATAGCCCTCTGTGAATTAAGTGATGACTTGCCAAAAGTCACCATCATCAAACACAGCCAAACGGTTAACTCCATTCAATTCAGTGATGATGGGAGCCATGTGGTCACCGGCAGTGACGATGGATTGGTCAGGATTTGGGGGCAATCGGGTAAAATACGGTGGAGACAGAAGGCCGTTATTGAACACCATGAGCCGGTTCATTTAGTTCAATTCGTAATGAAAATGACCCATATTCTGGCATGTTGCGATAATAGGCTAAATATATACGAACTCAAACCGCAAGGTCCCAGCTCCGAGGAGCTGTCCGAAATTAGTTCCCCTACGACTCCTGCGTTGCTCCAGGCGGCTATCCGAGAATAGACAGCCCTACTTGCGGTTGCAAAAAATTGAGGATAAAAATTCGGAAATTTTTATCCTCAACTTTTTTCCGTCCTCGCTACGGGCGCTATTCCCGGACAGCCTCCCGGAGACAGGAAGGTTTGACAAATTTACCCCTGTTTTGCGAGGTTAAGCGCATTCACATTGTTAATCAGTCGCTTGCCAGGGAAGTCTGCCCACAGCACACCAAGTCGCTTGATATTTCCGCCACCAATGTAGTCTGCTGCCAGGGTGTTAAGCCCTTCAAAGGCAATGGTGCATATTCCAATAAAGCAACTGACCCTTGGGAAGTCAGGGTATGTGCCACTCCATCCAGGTGTCGTATAACCCGTTGCCAGTCGCGAAGCGCCTGTGCCATAGGAAACATGACCACTTGCCGCAAAGTATGGAAATACCCCCTTGGAAAAGGCGAGAGAGTGACGGTATTTGGTGTCAGACCTATCGTTATCAGCTGTTTTGAAGAAGCCTTTGATCACTTGCCACTTATCATGCAACTCCCAGTTATGACTCATTACCCAGCCTTGTTCACTGTTACGGAAATAACTCAGAGGAAAAGCTTTGATATTAACGGGAGAGAAGTTTCTGTATGTGACTATCAGTTTGCCACGAACGTTTTCAAGTCTTGGATTCCTGTGACCATTCCAGACCGGCAAATTATGCTGAGAAGCCAGAACATCAATTTGCCGCCCGAATTTCAAACCCACCGGGCTATCATTCTCTTCCTGCTGAATATGCATGATGATGGTTTCAGTTGGGTTTTGTAATAGAAAATCGCTAACGACACTGAATACATCGTTACCCAGGTAGGCATACTGAAAAAAGATACCGTGATAGATGGCCATATTTCCATCATCGTATTTGACGCGAATATCCAGAGCACGCACACCAGAATTCAACTGATTAATAAGCGACATACTCTGGGTTTGCACTATATCACCACCATAGAGTGACATGGAGTTATGTGTGCCAACGACAGATAACTGACTCAGCAATTTTGAGCCATCTACAGCAGCCATCCACCCTGAATTGTTCGCAACCGCTGCTGAACCATGGTAGTACTTCATTTATTCGCAATTGAAGCGTGAAATCAGGGATTTTTTGGTCA
>NZ_JAHHPO010000041.1 GCF_024606365.1 Endozoicomonas sp. ONNA2 | reverse complement strand
AGAGCGACAAAGTCCTGCGCGAGATTCGGGGCAGTTTATGAAATATCCGGGCTAACGTTTGGATTTAACTATAGGAAAAGTTTATGTACAACTTGAATAACACCCACATTTGCACACAGCCCAAACATGCTATCCCTGAGACTACAGTCCACACTTCTGAATCAACGTCTCCAGCTAATAATGCAAACTTCAAGGGGCACCAACTTCAACTTACACAGTCATCTTGGCGAGTAGAAGCTGCCCTAAAAGGTCAGTGCGCTGTTTGCCTGGAAACTTTCACCAATGCTGAAATAAAACAATTATCCTTGTTACCCTGCTTCCATGTGTACCACTCAGAATGCGCTACTAAAGCATTAAATGAACAGGCGAAATGTCCTGAGTGCAAGGCTTTTGCCAGCCCCTCAACCATTAAAGTCTACGATGATAGCACATCATTAAGAGAGAGTTTGCCACTGGAATGCACTGAAAACCTTTGTACTGTCGTAGGTACCAGGGCCTCGATTACCTCCGGCATGAAAGCTGCCTGTCCTTATCCTTTTGCAAATTTCCCGCGTCAAGATACAGCAGAAAACTTTCTGGAGAACAACCATGACGAAATTATTGACTGGCTCAAGCATTCATTTGCTCAAAAACAGTATAAATTCACTCAGGTGTCTTATCAAAAACAGTACGAATCTCTTCTGTTGCCTTATATAGAATCATTGGGCGGTGCAGAATTCGAATCCTTCAAAGCCTTCAATACATTCACCATAAACCAGCGATTACGATAGATGTGCAGTTCAATCCCAACGAGCCCCCGAGACCATTGTGCTATTCGTCTGCAGATATTAACAAAGCGAAAACTCCAGTAGCTGCTTTCACAAATCTTCTGGAAGACGTTCGAACCGATTTATTATTTCTCAACCTGAGAGACAAGTATCCAGCTATTTTTGACCGCACCACAGATCTATTCATCTACTATTATGATTTATGGACATACAACGCTATTTTTATTAATGACCAACATAACTCTGTCCCTCTTCGCACCATTTTCGATCCACCTACCAAATCTTTTAGCTGGGACAGATTGAAACAGGAGCTGGAAAAAAAGGGTTTGGAATATAAGAAGTTATTCGAAACAACCCCTTCTGAAAAATTTTTCGAAGGTCATCAATATTCCCGGATGAGCGCTTTTCAGGACGTTCAGGTTGATTCTATTGGCGGTTTTCATTCCAATTGCCCGATGGAAACGGTAGACGCAAATTGTATCACGCCCAGCTCTCAACGGCCTGTCAGTGAAAGTACGTTAGGAATTCCCTCTGGGGAGTATAATACCGATAGTTTCTTATTCTGATCTGAAGCTTAACCGGATAACACCCGATCACCTCGAATTAACTCAGGTGATCGAGCAGATATAGTCAAGCATCAATACGTTTGTACTTAATACGATGGGGACCAGCAGCTTCTGCACCCAGGCGGTCCAGGCGGTCAGCTTCGTACTCGGTGTAGTTACCTTCAAAGAAGGTTACTTTGGAGTCGCCTTCGTAGGCCAGGATATGAGTGGCGACACGGTCCAGGAACCAGCGGTCGTGGGAGATCACCATGGCACAGCCGGGGAAGGCCAGCAGGGCTTCTTCCAGGGCTCGCAGGGTCTCTACGTCCAGGTCATTGGACGGTTCGTCCAGCAGCAGTACATTACCACCGTCTTTTAATGTGGCGGCCAGCTGAAGACGGCCCCGTTCACCACCAGAGAGTTCCCCGACACGCTTTTGCTGATCACCACCCTTGAAGTTAAAGCGTCCAATATAGGCGCGGGACGGCACTTCGTAGTTGTTGATGCGCAGGATGTCCTGACCGTCGGAAATTGCCTCCCAGACAGTTTTGCTGTCGTCCAGCTCATCACGAAGTTGCTGAACGTTGGATATCTTGACCGTATCTCCCAGTTCAACGGTACCGGAATCCGGCTGCTCCTGCCCGGTGATCATTTTAAACAGGGTAGATTTACCGGCACCGTTACCACCGATAATGCCGACGATGGCCCCTTTGGGAATGCTGAAGCTCAGGTCATCAATCAGCAGGCGCTCGCCAAATCCTTTGGACAGGTTGTTGACGTCAATCACCTTGTCGCCCAGGCGTGGGCCGGGTGGAATGTAGATTTCGTTGGTTTCGTTCCGGCTCTGGAAGTCCTGGGACTGCATCTCTTCAAAGCGCGCCAGACGAGCCTTGGATTTGGACTGGCGGCCCCTGGCGTTGGAGCGAACCCACTCAAGTTCGTGCTCCATGGCTTTGCGGCGGGCATCCTGCTGCTTCTGTTCCTGTTCAAGACGCTGCTCTTTTTGTTCCAGCCAGGCGCTGTAGTTGCCCTGGTAAGGAATGCCCTCCCCCCGGTCCAGTTCCAGAATCCAGCCGGCGGCGTTGTCCAGAAAGTAACGGTCGTGGGTGATGGCAACCACGGTTCCGGGGTATTCAACCAGGAAGCGTTCCAGCCAGGCCACGGATTCCGCATCCAGGTGGTTGGTGGGTTCGTCCAGCAGCAGCATTTCCGGGCTGGAGAGCAGCAGGCGGCAGAGGGCCACACGGCGACGCTCACCACCGGAGAGGTGTTCAATTCTGGCGTCCCACTCAGGCAGGCGCAGGGCATCGGCCGCCACTTCCAGCTTGCGCTCCAGGTTGTGAGCATCAGCTGCCTGAATAATGTTTTCCAGACGGGCCTGTTCCGTGGCCAGGGCATCAAAGTCAGCATCCGGATCGGCGTAGGCGGCATAAACTTCATCCAGACGCTGTTGGGCTGCCTTGACTTCACCCAGTACCTCTTCCACCACTTCTCGGACGGATTTGGCCGGGTCCAGCTCAGGCTCCTGGGGCAGATAGCCAACGTTCAGATTGGGCTGGGGGCGGGCTTCACCGTCAAACTCTTTATCCACCCCGGCCATGATCCTCAGCAGGGTGGATTTACCCGCGCCATTGAGGCCCAGGACACCAATTTTGGCCCCCGGGAAAAAGGAGAGGGAGATATTTTTCAGAATCTGACGTTTCGGGGGAACGATTTTGCTCACCCGGTTCATGGTGTAAACGTACTGAGACATTGTGTTTATCCGTGATAAATCAATCTGAATAATACAATACAACATAGAATGGTAAAACAATGTTGGAGTTGTAAAGTCATTCCCGGAGATTGAAATTCTCAAAGGTATAATCAGCAAGGGTCAGATCTGTTGGTGTCAGCAGCACCAAATATGGCCCCTGGCAAAATTATGCGAAAAATCAAAGGAAGATCCTTGGCCAAGAAGTTTGAGAGTATTCGGAATTTGAAGAAGCGGTATTGGGGGAGGCACTTCTGTGATAACAGACATTTTATCCCTGCCCAGAAAAATTCCTCTGGACCTACCCCATGAAAATGGTGGAAAACGCCGTTTCAATCAGCATGGAACTTTTTCATAACTGCCAATGTCAGAATATGAGTAAGTTTCAACTTATGTAGTGATCTCCATAGGTTGGCCATTTTAATTTTTGAATGAGGATTTGGTTATGTTAAAGCCAGGCACGGAAACTATTACTCCACGTTATAACATCGAACTGAGCAAAGCTTTGAACAAAGAAGCTGGTGAAGTGAAAGACCCTACAAGTAATAACCCAACGTTTATGGGCCGATTTATTACCAGGATTGAAGGCTGTTTTAAAAAAGAAACACTTGATCAGGTATACCAGGACTCAAAAAATGTAAAAAGTGTTTCTGACAAGGATTACGATTTTTCAAAGGAAATGGGTTTCGAACGTTTTGAAATTAGTAAATGCCCCATTCAGAGTTGTGAAAGTGTGTATGTGTTCGGGTCTACATCTACATACATGATTCATGGATCAAACGTGTCAGAAACTAGCTTAAGAGCGCCCTATGTCAAATTTGACAGTTCTTGCAAAATAGCTAACCAAGATGAAGTGACAGATGAGCTAAATAGACTAAAAGCTACTGAATCAATGTCTGACTTCATCTGCTCCAACATGGAAAAAATGGCAACTCTAGGCGGTTGGTCCTTACAGGAAGTACCGATGGTTGCCAACATAACTAAATACACACTCACTTCAGACAACCCGGGAATAGTAGATCTTCCTTTGAGTTCTTCCCAGGCCCCATTAACCATGACAACTGTCATCTCGCCATGCAAGCAGGGGGACAGTGAATACTCCGGTGGAGATTTGCTCTTTGCCGAAAAAGCACCACAAAAAACGTGGTTTTCGTATTTTAGTTCTATTGCTGCACATATTCTTGGAAAAAAACATATCCCTGAAACAATTAAACAATATCCCTATCCAAAAAACGGCTGCATTGTTACAGATGAAGTATATTCAATGGCCGCAGTCGGTAATACACAATTGGAAAGGGGGGAATCGTGTGTTCGCATCGTAGTTAACGTGGGAGCATGCCCGAATAAAAAACAATATTTGTCCTTTTTGGAAAGAAATTCAGGCCAAAATCTGGTGAAAAAAGATAGTCCGGATATTTCATAAACGTGCGCCCACTCCAGGGCGACAGAATCGGTCGAACGATCATCCCGATAATAGGATATTTAGCT
>NZ_JAHHPO010000454.1 GCF_024606365.1 Endozoicomonas sp. ONNA2 | reverse complement strand
CGTTTAAATTAGCCTTGATTGGAACGATCGTAAGGCCGATTCTATCGCCCTGATGGGGGTGGCACCATTGGCTGGGTTCACTTCTTTTGCACTGGTTCAGTTCGTTTTTTGATTTTTCTGGATATACCAGCTCATCAGTTGCCGGATTTTCTGGCTGGCATTAATGTCATTCTCCGCACATACCCGGGCAAATTTTTGCTTTAAATCCAGCGGTAACAAAAACGTCATATTGGTGGAACCGGTTTTTACCCTCTTTTTTTTTATCCATACAAAGTCC
This sequence comes from Endozoicomonas sp. ONNA2, assembly GCF_024606365.1. Taxonomy (GTDB): domain Bacteria; phylum Pseudomonadota; class Gammaproteobacteria; order Pseudomonadales; family Endozoicomonadaceae; genus Endozoicomonas. The sequence goes on along the minus strand of NZ_JAHHPO010000454.1, from coordinate 8,617 downwards.
TTTCGGGTTGTTGTGGGCGTATTTGCATAATATATTGTGCAGATATGTATATCAATATTATTTGTGCATTATTTGAAAATTACGCAAAAAAAATCCGCCATGGGGGGCATAGCGGAGTCAATGGGTTACTAGAGACAATAATCAGAACATCACCAAAACCAATAATTCCTGATGCTGTAGAAATTATTCAGTAATGGGGGATAACCTGCCGGAGCGGATGGCACCAATTTCAGATGATGTTGAGGAAATAGCCCCGCTCTGATCCGGTGCCCCGACCTTGCCACCGTTGTGTGTATGGGCGGCAATGGTGTTCAGGGCAGTTTCCAGAATGCTCATCATATCAATGATTATTTGTAGCACGTTTTCAGAATCACTGCCGATCCAGGTTTTCGGGGATTTCAGCAATTGTTTGGCCCGGGCCTGGCATTGCCGGATCTGGGCGCAGCTTTCCCGGATATCTCCGCTGGTGTGGCGGTGCCAGTTGTTTTTCAGATCGTAACCCTGCCAGACATCGGCGTTGGAGTGCCAGTGGGCTTCTCCGGGCTGCCAGGGGGGCAATTTCATGCCCCAGGGAATCACGCCACGGATCATAATCAGCCTGGGGCTGGCGTAGGCAAAACAGAACTCTATGATGGTTTCAGGGTCGGGCAGGGCGAAAAAGCCCCGTTGCTGGCCACCGTACTGGAGCATCACCACCAGGTCTCGCAGAACCTGCCCTTTGGGTTTGAAATTTTCATCCAGGGGTTGCACGTCCACGGCATAAAACGGTTCCTCCAGGGTGGATACCTCATCCCCCTGAAAATCCGGCTGACTGATCCGCTCCACCTTGCCCAGCATGGGGCGATGGTAACCGGCTTTCAGCTCCGGATAGAGGCGGTTGATAATTCGCTGAAGGGCTTCCACGCAATGTCCATAAAATTATCAGTGAGTTGCACTGAGTGTATAAGGCCACGGTTAAATTTCACCCCGGGGCGGATGCCGGGTGTCATGGGCAGACGGGCACTGGTAAAGCTCAAATGCCGGGTGAACAGCTTGTCCGGCAGTTCAATGGGGCGGCTGGCCCAGCGGGAATGGGCCCAGCTGCCCACATATACCGTGCCATTGCCTTGCATTTGCCAGATAAACAAAGGGATCTGATAGACCCTGCCCAGGTTATCCATGGCCTGATAACCGTCTCCCAGATGGTAATAAAACGGCGATTGCTGGCGGCAGTATTCTGCATCTGGCAGGGCAAAATTGAGGTTGGTCAGTTCATTGAGCCGGTTGGTGACATCTTTTAACGTCACCCGCCTCAGAGCCAGAAACAGATCCCGGTTCAGGGTAGCGGTCAATTCCCGGCAAAACAGTTTTTGCTGTTGTGGGTTGATGGTAATGGAGCTTTCGATATACCCCACAAATACCCGCCATACCTGGCCATCACTCCAGCCCGCATCAAAGGTGACAATCTGGCTTAATGGTTGATTGGCCCTTACCACAAACGTGGCCCGCCCGGGGCTGGAGAGTTCCAGGCGCAGATCCTCGCTGATCAGTCCCACCTCCTCATTATTCACTTTCAGGATTTTTATAATCTTCATTCAGGCCAGGGACTCATCCACCTTTTTCAAAACGCTGAGAAAGCCGGTCAGTTGCTCCTGATTATTGATGGGCTGGGGAACGGTGGTCTCGACATTTTCCCCGGCGTTTTGCTCCACCGTCACCGGCCGGGGTTGGCGCTGTTCGACTTTTTCCGGAATGGATCGGTATTCCACCATAGTGAACCCTACTTGCCAGCTGTTGATCCGGCCCTGTTCCGTAATGGTGAACTGGTCGGTAAAAGTCACCTCCCGTATTTTGCAGGCTTCGGCGGTGCTGTTGACGATCTGGTAAATGGTCATATTGCCCCTGCCATCGGTTGACCTTGCCAGGGCAATGACCCGGCCCAGGTCTTTGGGGTGGTTGCAGGGGATCTCCAGAGTCACCGAAAAGGTCATGGGTTTGATGCCCTCGGCAGAGCGGTCACTGGCGGAGGTCTGGCCAGAAAGTTCTTTGGTTTCGATGCGGAAATTGGCCCGAACGGTGAGATTATGGCCGGGGACTTTTACTCCGTTGAGAATAAGCATCACTTATTCCTCAGTTGGCTGGAGAGTGGAAATCTTATTGCATGGTCAGATATCCGGTGGGTAATCCGGGAAATCAGGCTTGAGTTCCGGTGGAATTGGGGGCCAGGTCCAGCAGGGTTGAGTGGTTTTTGTTTTTGATGGTCTGATGATTTTTGGCATATCCCGCAGTTGTTGACGCCATTGCAGGGTTGCCTTGTAGGCGGTATCGGATAGGGTTGTTGGCAAACCGAGTTCCAGTTGATCTTTGTGGCGTATGACGGTCCAGTCTGAATCATTTAGCATCCGGTTCCGTTGCCGTTTCATTTCCTGGAATTGTTCTTCCGGTGTCGGCGGCGGGGGTGGTTGTAGGGCTTGTTCTGTCAATCTGGCATGTTCTGCAATGATAGCTGTCGTCCATTCGGGCAACTCGGTAATCATCTGATTGGGTTCTGCATTGTTAAACTCAATTTCTCCCTGATTATTACGCCATTGCAAGGCCCAAAAAGCAGCAGGAAAAGAATAAGGCGATAAGTCAAACCGTTGTGGCTGATCATCAATAATGACCAGATCATCTGCACAAACAATGGTGATATTCATAATTTATTTACAACTTGATAATGAACGCTAATGCGTAATAGGGGGGAGTTACCTCGACACGGTGATAATGGCCGCCGGTGCTGGAGCAACTTCCGCTGTGATAATGTGAATAGCTGTTACCTGTATTATTTAAAGTTTGTTCACCGGTGTTTCCTCCTCCTGAAACAATCCAACTATTCCCATCGGTTCTATTTCCCCCGTACATTCTGTTTCTAAAAGAATGATTATGGGAAGGCATTTGAGATGTAGACAAAGTCGTAGAATTAACACTCACAGAATGCGAATGACTACCCTCAACACTGGTCGAATAAGAAGTACTTCCCCCTGTACTACCCGTTGAATAAGACCCCCCGGAACCAATAATAAACCGGCTTCTCAAATCCGGAATATTTATTCCGTTACTGGTTTGCCCAACCCCATTACACAGTTGCCAACCCTCTTGAATCTGGTTTTCATTGCCAGCAAACATCTTAATGTCACCAGGTCGCCATCCATTATCTATTACTATTTCAATCCATTGAGATTTGGAACCATCATTAGACAACACCTTCCCACTCTGCCCCGCCATATCCGGCAGAATCTGGCTCTCCTCCATCACCGATTTTTTGACCTTGGTTAAATCAGACATAACAACCTCATTCAGCCATTCGCAGGATGACAAAACTGACCTCATCCCCACTATTAAGCCCACTGGCCAAAGTCACCCTGGTTCCGCTGTTTTCGGTGTAACAGTTGGCGGACCGTGCCTGGGTAATGCCATTGATCACCACGGTCAGATCCTGATAACCCTGACGATAAGTTACCTGAGTCAAATCAAACACCGTTTGGCCCTGACTGGCACTTTTGATTTCGCTCAGGGTATTGATGACCACTGGCTTATCTTCATCACTGCCGGGCAAAGCTGGCAACAAATCCGATAACGCACTCATGCCACCACCCAGCCTTTAGTGGCATTCAGATAGACAAAATCCGCCTTATAGCCAGGCACATCAAACACCACATCTTCCGCCATTCCCATAATGGGCTGGCTGTTCCGGGCCACGGTCAGGGTTTTGGCATCGGCCAGGGCGGCAGCATCCATCACCGAAACGCACATACCCGCAGAGGGAGAGGCGGGCAGCGTTACGGTGACATTGCCCCCGGTCATATCCACCAGAGCCTTGTCGCCATGGCTCAATGTTGAATTGGCGGTAATTACCCGGTAACTGATGCTGGATTTATTGATAAACCGGCCATCAGATTCCCCTTTGCTGTAGGCGTCCAGCTCCCCTGGTGTGGTGGGGATGCTGTTCTCAATACCTTCCAGAACCCCGTCCAGGGCAGAGCCATCATGGAGAATCAAGGCGGTGGTGTAATCCCCCAAAGCGGGCATCACATTGCCGTTACGGTTATTCCAGGAACGGACATCCACGGTCACATTGGTCTGCAAGGTCAGCCAGTCGGCGTCTGTGGTGGCCTTGCCTGCCAGATCTTTTTTCAGGATGGAAAGATCAGCGGAACCACTGCTTTCCACAATGGCCATATCGCCCTTGTGCAAGGACGTATCTGCGTTCCGCTCGGCGGTGCTGGCGAAAACCACCACATTGACAATGGTCTGGCCGGGAATGATGTCAGGGCTCAGTTTTCCGGCGCTGTCCAGCCCGGCATAGCCGTTCACCTTGTTTCGGTTGGCGATCTTCTCAAAGGTGCTTTTGTATTCAGAGTCTTTGCTGCCGATCAGGGTATGGGCGGCCTGGGCATGGTCCCAGGTATTTTTGGTGGCAGCGGCAGCGGAAACTTTGCTGGTGCTGTTGTCATTGGTGGCGGTACTGATATTAACCACCAGAACATAATCGGTGCTGGTTTTGCCATCCAGCAAATCTGCATCCAGCCCGGAGCCGGAACCGTCCACGGTTTTCAGTTTGGTCAAAATAGATTGGGCAGTTTCCACACTGTCCGCTGGCAGTTGTGCACTGGGAACCTTGCCGGTGTCGTCCAAAGTAGCCACGCCATTGGCCCGGGCTTTTTGGCTCTGGTTGATCTTTTCGGCGGCGATCTCATCCAGGGCAGCCTGAATATTTTGGGCGCCCAGATCCCCGGTGGGATCACTGACAATGTGGCGGGCGTGTCGTAATGACTCTCGGAGTAAACTCATTACATCAGTCTCCATCCGTAACGTTCGGTATACAGCACCTGAAAACAGAGCTTATTGATGGTCAGGTCAATTCTGATGTCATTCATAATCACTAACCCTTGTGGATCTAACGTAATCGGGTGAACTTCCACTGCCTCACCTACTTCCAAAAAATGGATGGTATCTCCGGGTTCCGGGTTTTTTGGCAATTTCACCGTAAACGTTTGTTGATTGCTGTCCAGCAACAAATGATCGCCCTGTCTGGCGGTGTAGTCGGCGGTGATTAATTGCCATAACCCGGATTCCGGTGTGCTTCGCACAGAGGGCGGTAAAGAACCCAGAATTACCTGAACGGCGTCATCTTTATTAAGCGGCGCTGCCAGTTCAATCTGGTTTGCGGCAATGGTAAAGGCTCCCCGGCCAGGATCTTGCATTACACCATTGATATAAACTTCTGCCGCCGTAAAGGTATAGGGTGGATCAATAACAGTTTGGCCTGCAGTTGCCAACGGAGCGGACCAGTTAATGGGTACATCCACTTTCATCGGAACCCATTGGCCATTTTGCCGCAGGTATTGCTGGCCATCTTTCGGCGCTTCCGGGACCAGGTAATCAAGCAGGGCGTTAGCAATGGGATGAACGGTACGACGATCCGTTACAGCCCCGTCACTATTGATGCTGGCGATCCGTTCCAGATAATGCTCTACCTGATGCCTGTCGGTGTAATCTTGCTGGGCATTGCCGTTAAACATGACAGTGAATACCGGCGCTACTGTGTTCAGATTGCCCCGGCGGCAAACATCCAGCCAAACATCCGTGGGTAACATATCTGGCGTAATGGTCTGATGCTCACGGGTCTGAAGGCGGATACCTTCCACATAGCCCAGCCCGGCAACCAGTTGAAACCCGTTGTCTACTTTCTGCAGCAAAAAGCCATCTTGCCAGAAACAGCTTCGACCGTATGTGTCCCGGCTGCTTAACCGCTCCAGTTCATCGGAAGCATGGAGCCGGGCCATAAAATCAATTTGCCAGGTGGCGGCCTCCACGGTGATATTGGTGATGGTGGCGGCCCCGTCAAAGATAATCATAAAATTCCGGGTCATGCTCTGGCCACGGATGCCAGCTCCCGGATCATCGGCAATTTTGTTCTGGGTGTGCACGGTGGCAATGGCCACATTGGTGTGGGTGACGGACTCCACCAGATCCATCCGGTTGAACTGAAACGGCCCCACGGTGCTGTCCATAAACAGGCTGTAAACCACCTGGTTGGGGTTTACATAACCGCTTTGGGTCACTGCTTCTTGATAGACAATGGTATCTGCAGCGGGAAACGGGGTGTTCCGGTCAATAGGGGCAGCGGGATCAATGGCCGGATCGTAGGAGAGAATAAACCGGTCAATGGTCAAAACCCCGCCAGTACCCAAACATTCCGCAATGCGGGTTTCACCTTTAGAGGTAATGATTTCAGCCATACGCTATTTCCCCCGGCGCTTCCTCCAATACCGCAATATGGGTCTGTTGGTCCCAGTCAAACGTGGCCGATTTAACCGACAGGGTCAGTATGCTAAACACGCTCCACTCATAGCGGCGGCAGGTGCGACCGTAGGTCTGGATCAGCCAGTTCATAAACTCCGGGTTTTGGGCGGTGACCGAATCCCTGACAATCAGCACAATCACGTCCCAGTCTTTATTCAGCAAGCGTTCCTTTTGTTGCAGAGGGCCCAGTGCCAAACGGTGGAATATGCGCTCAAAACCGATGACCGATCCGGCGTCTCTGGCATTGGCGTAGGCATGGAATACCCGCAACCGGAACATATCCAGCTTTTCATCGGTAAAGCGGTCAATGCCCCGTTGCCAGGCAATCAGGCGGACAATGCCTTCACCGGCCTGTCTGACGTCCAGTTGATCCAGGGGCCAATGGGCCACCTTGAGCAGATCCTGAAAAAACTGCTGGGCAGCGCTTTTCAGCTTGGTCAGTTCAGGTTGGTCAGTTCAGGGCCGGACATCCACCAGGGAAGCTTCAGGTTCATGATAAACCTTTTGTTTGAACCACAAAGGCACAAAGGCACAAAGGAAGAAAAAAAGATATCTTTTCTTTGTGTCTCTGTGTCTTTGTGGTGAAAAGTCTTTTAAAAAACTCTCAGTTACCCAAGGCACCGATTAATTTGACCTCACTGAAGGCCGGATCGGTCAGGGTAAGAACCCCCAGTATTGGCAGTTCCATCAGGCTCTCAATATCGTCCCGGTCAAACTCGACAGAATCCAGATTCGGGAAAAAGTCATGGAGTTCTTGCCCCAGTCGGCTGATGCTGAAACGGTTAAACGGCCAGGTCCGGGTGACGGTGTAATCCTGGTTCTCCCGGAAGGCGCAACGGATCATCTGTTCACAGCCGGTTTTCAGTTCCCGCTGTTGCGCCTGTGTCAAGCCAATGACCGGAATCAGCACAGCCCCCAGATCCACACTGAAGGTAGGCATGGAAAAACACTGGAGATCATCACCATGGCCGTGATAACCCTGATCATTGATATGGTGGTTGATGTCATTGACCAGATCCTCCGGTGCAGGCCCGGAGGCCAGCATCAAATAAGCGTTGGCAGTACCGGGCCCCCGGGGTGCTCCGTGTTGAAACCAGATGTAATCGGCCCGGAGCCCGGCGTAATCAGTAATGATGGCTCGATAGGCGGCGTCATGGTGGAACTGGCCCACGGCGGTGAACTGGTTCCGACAGCGCAGTCGCAGGGAGTCATCGTCTTCATCATCGGTTCCCGGCAGTTGCAGCCATTCGGCTTTATTGGTGACGGAGATTACTTCCTCTACCGGCTCAGGTAAAAAACTGTAATAGCCAGGAGCCAGGTTAAAGGCGGAACCAATGGCCACGGCCCGGGCGCTGGTTTTCAGCTCGGTCTCATTATCGGTAAAAGTGGCATCTGCCAGGGTTTTCAGTTCGTAAACGGTGCCGTTAATGGCGGGGGAGTGAACCCGGGTGCCTGCCGGAATGGTCACCGCTTTGGTGACGTTTACCCGGCTGAAAGTGAGGGTTCCGGTGGCGGCTTTGCCTTGCTTCCGCTCCAGATATAAGCCCCAGGCAAGAATATTCAAAAAGCGGCCGCTGGCGGTTTTGACAAAACTGTTGGGCAGCAGATGATTAATCAGGAAATTGACCACCCACTGGGATGGGGTGGTGACGATGGCAGAAATCAACCGCCAGAACGGGCTCCAGTTGGAGTCATTGCTGATCAGGCTGCCCTGGTCAGTGTTGTACTGATCCCAGACGGTTTTCATTGCTTCCGGTGTGGTGGGAATTCCGGCGTCTTTGACGATTTTTTCAAAGTCGTCCCGGTGGTTGTCAATCATGCCAGAACCTCCGGATTGTCCGGTACGGACACAGTGACCGAAACCTCACCCACCACACTCTGGGCAAACAGCAGGATCTGTTCCGGATCGTCCCAGTCAATCACCACGGTGCCGGGGATAATGCGCTGGTCATCTTCTACCAGCATCTCAATGCGGGTCATATTGCCGGTCCATTTTGCCCGGGAGCGTTCTCCTGCCAGTTCAATCAGCAGTCCGCTTTCCAGAATCATATGGACAATATCCTGGGTGATGGAAGGGCGCTGGATGACGTAATCGGGAATGCCTGCCGGGTCCAGGGTGATGTCCCGATGGGTAATCAGGATGTCTCGCCACAGCTGGACAGGTTCGTTCATGGTGCAACCTGCCAGAGTTGATCCTGCACATATTGGGGCGAAATGGGCTCCGTGGTCTGGATATTGACAGTAGTACTTCGTTTTTTCCCACCTGCAAGCTTGCCATCCAGTCTATCCTGAT
>NZ_JAHHPO010000453.1 GCF_024606365.1 Endozoicomonas sp. ONNA2 | reverse complement strand
TCATGGGCCTGATGCTGGCCTCTGCCAGCACCGGGGCTTTGGTGATTACCCTGCAAGATCTGGTCAGCGGACTGACCGCCACCAATTTCAGAAAAAACTGAAAGAACGGCTGAAATCGCCACACGTCCCTTTCAGGCATGAAAAATTGTTACAAAATCAAACTGGTGAAAGCGGGTTACCGTCTGGTTTATGAGTAGAATAAGCTTACCACTGTTCCGGCAGTTTTCTGGCGCTGTGAAACACCCGTAAAATCTCTATTCGTTGTTGTGTTGGTTTAACCCGATAAGGAATGATGTAGCGGGTATCAGCTATCACCAGTTCACGAATGCCTGCAATGCGACCGGGCCGACCGGCAGAAGGGTTATCAGCCAATTGCATAACAGCTCTATGAATTCGCTGAACCATTTGCCGGGCTGCCTTCGGGTTTTCCCTGGCGATGTATTTTGCTTCATGATCCAGATTTGCCAGTGCCGTTTTCAGCAACTTAATTTCCACTATTAACGCCCCAGCGCCCCATGACCTCTTTCACTTCCTGATCCGTGGCAAAATCTCCATCATCAGCTTCACTGATGGATTGTTGCAATTGAGCAACCTGCCATTCATTCAGTTCGACAAATTCCCTTATGGCCTCGGCAGCCAGAAATGACTTGGACCGGTGTGTAGCTTCGGCCAGTTTATCCAGACGTTGTTTCAAATGTTCTTCTAACCTGACCGTCATTGTAGTTGTCATGCTGCAGCCTGTATTGTGTGATTATGTACACATTATATCACAATACGTCAGGATTAACAGATCAAAGATGACAGCGTTTGACAGGGAAAATGAGTGAAATTGGCCCACCACTCTTTACCCGGTTTATTTTCCTAAAATCCCGCCCATCCTGAGGTGGGGAACCGGTATCGTCATTCTAGTTTTGACCGGCAGCCGGAGTTATGCATGGATTAAAAACTGGGTTCCTTAACAGGAACCCAGTTTTTGCAATGCCGCATCCGCCAAAAAAGCTGATCGACTTTTTACAGAATGATGACTGACAAAATCATCAATCTGGCGGATGATGTTTCCCGGCAGGGTAACATTTATTTTCTCTGACTTGCCCAGATAAGGGGTAATATCAATTTCAATCATCCCCCATCCCCAGCCAGAATATTCCGTCTTTTTTTGCAGCTCTGCCACGGTGGAGGGCATGGGGATTTTCTCCCCATTATTGGCCATTTCCTCAAGCATGATATAAGCCGCTTCAACCGCTGACTTATAGGCTTCCTCAAACGTATCACCCGCTGTCACTGCGTTGGGAATATCAGGAATAGAAATGCCGGTGGCAAACTGATCATCACCCCATTCAATAGCAATCGGATATTGCATAAAATCTCCTGCAGGGATTGGAAAATCCGAGAGTTACCGGGCTTATTTCAGCCCGGCTTGTTTCCTGATGGCCTCCAGGGTTCCTTTTTTTAAATCCTTTCTTGGATGGGGAACGGGTATAGAACGCTTGAAATCAGGATGTCTATAAATATGGTGACTGCCTTTTACTCTATCGAGTATCCAGCCAGCCGCCTCCATTTCTTTAATCAACTCTCGGCTTTTCACTTCAATCCCATAGCTGTTTAAAGTTCAATTATTATAACTCTGGAGTTACTAAAACACAAGAAATAAATAACCCTGGAGTTACATAGTAGCTTTAAACTTTTCTGGCAAGATACTGAATAGCGGTTTTAAACAGCCTGGTAACAGACCAGTGTTTTTTGCTGTACCGGTCACGCTTTAACAAAAAAAATTATATTTTTCGAGCTAAAAATCGGAGGATTATTTTGATCATATCGGTGGAGTGTTTATCACTGGATAGATACTCAAGAGTTTCACGAATCGTCATTAGCTCTTTCAGCACCATGGCATTATTTACGTCGCTACCACCGCTGAAATCTTCGCTAATTTCAGTAATAGACTTTACTAAATTACTTTCATGCCTTGACTCCAGGTCAATGCTGTATTCGAGCCGTTTCAAAATCTCAGAATTCAGTGATCGGCCGTGTTTGTTGGCGCAAGTATGAAGATATTGACGAACATCTGGAGGCAAACGGAGGGAGAACTGGCTGGGTTCTGCTGTCTCTTCCATGGCTTTATGTCACAAATATACTGAATCGTGTAGTTCATAAAAAATTACCCTATTTGCAATGGTTTAGCATGAACTTTTTTGAATCACAGAAATTTTATGGTTTATAATAAACCATTGTCATAATTGGTTTTTTCTTTGGGAGACCAGTCAGATGATACAAACACAGATGCACTATTGCTCACTGGATGCGCTGATGACAGTGGTTAACATATTGGAAATCAATGTAACCAAATCCGGAGTCCAGATCCGCTTTACCTATCCCCAAGTTTTGCTCTGGAGCGGTGATTTTTTTGGGTATGACGACCGACTTCGGATCACTGATCTGGTAGATGGTCATTCAGAGAATGAAGCTTTGGAAAACATCAGGCAGATGCTATCGACCATATACACTTGGGAACAGCGAAAAGCGTTTGATGGCATTACCCCAATTATTCCCGTGGATTATTCGTAATAATCAACAACAACTGTCTTTTATCTTCTGGTGACAGACACCTCACCAATTCAACCACTGCCCGTTCCATCAGTTTTTTCGGTGGTCGTGTGTCGTGTTTATAGGCCAGACTCATGACAAAACCGGCATCACACA
>NZ_JAHHPO010000452.1 GCF_024606365.1 Endozoicomonas sp. ONNA2 | reverse complement strand
TCATGGGCCTGATGCTGGCCTCTGCCAGCACCGGGGCTTTGGTGATTACCCTGCAGGACCTGGTCAGCGGACTGACCGCCACCATTTTGGCCACCGGTTCCGGTCTGGCTTTGCAGGTTTGTCTCTATCTGTTTGCCCGCCATCACAATCACCGGGTCCGTTGGTTTGCCCATGGCCTGCTGGGACTTTCGGTACTGGTCACCGCCTGGTATATGGAAGCCACCTGGCAACAGCACCAGAGCGAACAGCTGACCCGCCAACAGCAACAACTGAACCAGTTGAACCAGCAAATTGAGATCCTGCTGGCCAGCGCCGAACAGGACACCGGCAATCAGTACCGGGCCCGGGGGCTGAATACCCTGGATAACCTGGAAGATCTCTATCAGCGCCGGGATACCCTGCTGGCCAACCTGCAGCAACAGAACCAGGGCGCTGCCACGGAGCTGAATGGTCAGCCTCTGTTTGTTCAGAATGATACGCTCCGGTTATCACTGTTTTTGGTTTTGGCCCTGATGATAGATTTGGCCGCCATTATCGCCCTGCAGCCGGACCAGGTTTACCGGGAATCTTGCCCATCACTGCCGGAACCGGCAGAAAGCAGCGCCGATCCGGAGCCTTCTATTTTGGAGGTTATTATGGAACGGATCAGAAATGGGGATTATGGAGAGTATGTTCCGGTGAAACAGATTGTGGAAAGTGAGCCTATCCGCCATCCGGAGCTGAAATCCGGTCTGGAGCAATTGCTGGATGAGGGAGTGATCAGCAAGGTGGGGAACCGGTATCGTCATTTGGGGTTTGAACGACAGGGAGAGCTTTATTAATAGTATTTTTAAAAGTGCTTTTAGGAGTACTATTATTAACTCTCAATAAACAACCACAAAAGGAGCCGCTCATGGCCAATGTTCACCCTATTCTGGCGGATTTGAGTGCAGGCATATCGGAACTGAAGCGAGATCCCATGGGCGTCATTAACGCCGGTCACGGTGAGGCGGTTGCCATTCTCAACCGTAACGAACCGGTGTTTTATGCCGTACCGGCCAAACTTTACGAGGCATTGCTGGACATTGCCGATGATCTTGCGCTGGCAAAAATTGTAGAGGAACGTCAAGGGCAGAAAGAGATTCCGGTAAATATTGATGATTTATAATCTTGTTTTTCTTGATGATGCCTGGAAAGAGTGGAATAAACTGGACGCTTCAATTCGCAACCAATTCCAGAAAAAACTGAAAGAACGGCTGAAATCGCCACACGTCCCTAAAGACAGACTTTCAGGCATGAAAAACTGTTACAAAATCAAACTGGTGAAAGCGGGTTATCGTCTGGTTTATCAGGTGATTGATGACAAGATTAAAGTGTCTGTCATTGGTGTGGGCAAACGGGAAGGAAACGCTGCTTATGACACGGCCAGGAACCGGATTGTAGAGTGAAATTGGCACCACTCTTTACCCGGTTTATTTTCCGGGAATCCCGCCCATCCTAAGGTGTGGAACCAGTATCGTCACCTGAGGTTTGATAAGCCGGAAGAACTTTGTGTAAATTAGTTGCAAAGTGCTACAATTTTGTTCAAAAGCATCAAACGGCAAAGGAGCAACCAATGGCAAATAAACCTCTGAGACTTGATGCAGAACTGGTTGATGCCGCCAAACGGGTAGGAAAAATAAAAAAACGTTCAGCCGCAAAACAAATGGAGTACTGGGCAACCCTTGGCAGGGCAGCAAAGGACAATCCTGATTTGCCTATTGACTTTATTGAAGAGGTTATGGAAGCGGAAGAAGAACGCAAGGCGGGTTTATTAACGGAGTACCGCTTTGGATAGGCAACTGCGGATATTTGAAACCCCCCATTTCCAACGGGCAGTGAAAAGACTTAAAGCCAATCAGAAAACGGACCTTGATATTGCCATTAAAAAGATTGCCGATAATCCGGCTATTGGCAGTCTGAAGAAAGGCAACCTTAGCCATGTCAGGGTCTATAAATTCAACATGGTGGGCCAACTACCCTTGCTGGCGTATCATTTTGAAGCTAAAGAGCTGATATTGGAACTGTTACACGTTGGTTCCCACGAAAATTTTTATCGGAATCTGGAGAATCAGGAACGGAGACGAGATTGATTAATAAATTTGGCTTACTACTGTTTGGGTAATTTTCGGGAGAGGTAATTAACCAGGTTCACCAGAGAATTCCTGGAGTAACTCTCGCTGGTGATGTAATCCAGTTTCTGGTTGATGGTGTTCAATGTCTTGAGAATCCGGTCATCGGTTTGATAGTCAACGGCCTCAAACATATTCACCGGTTTTTCATGGGTATGCTTCTTGAAATCCATGGAAACATTATCCATATCCAAAGTATGCATCAATCGTCTGACAATTTCCGAGTTCAGTGATCGGCCATTAGCTTTTGCCACCTTCTGCAACTCCTGTCGTAAATCCCAGGAAATCCGGATAGAGAGCTGCTTGGGTTCCAATGAGTTATCTTTGCCCATAATAAAACCATTGTATGCAAAGTGAATTATTCAGGTTCCTGTTAAACACTTTGTAATTTATTAGAACTATTTATAATTTTCATGGACACAAAAAAACGGCATACATTGCAAATAACTACTAAAATACACGACAGTTCGTATTTTTGGGTTGGATCATCATGTTTTGTCACAAATTGGACTACTGCCCACTGGATAAACTGATGACAGTGGTCAATGTACTGGAAATCAATGCAACCGGATCCGGAGTCAAGATCCGCTTTACCTATCCCCAGATTTTGCTCTGGAGCGGTGATTTTTTTGGGTATGACGACCGGATTCGGATCACTGACCTGGTAGATGGTCATTCAGAGAATGAGTCTTTGGAAAACATCAGGCAGAAGCTATCGACCATACGCGCCTGGGAGCAAAGAAAAGCTGTTGATGGCATTGCTCCAGTTATCCCGGAGAATTATTTGTGATAATGGACAACAACTGTTTTCTATCTTCAGGTGACAGACACCGCACCAGTTCAACCACCGCCCTTTCCATCAGCTCTTTTGGTGGTCGTGTGTCGTGTTTATAGGCCAGACTCATGACAAAACCGGCATCACACA
>NZ_JAHHPO010000451.1 GCF_024606365.1 Endozoicomonas sp. ONNA2 | reverse complement strand
GCGTAAAAAAAATGCTCCGCATCCGAAGCTGATATGGCATATATCGCAAAAAAAAAGTGGGCACAGTTATTTGAGAAGCATACAGCACTTCCTGCAAAGCCACTGCTGGCATTATCCGGGTGTTTTTAGTGCAACACGTCGCTATAGACATACTTTCGGGATACCGATGAACGCTCGGCAAACTGATAGCGAAAGTATATTGCTCAACACCCGCTCTGATTTCCGATTTTTTCCGGAACAAAACTGCTATTCGCAAGAGTGATAACAGATTAAGCCATTAGCGGTTAAAGTTGTTATTAAAAGCCTTGGGTTTTCTTTTCGCTGGAGTTCTCTGCCCGGATTCCCTGTGGCGAGCCTCATTCACTCTTAATGAACGTCCGGCCACCTCTTTGCCATCCATGGCTCTGGCGGCTTCAGCTTCAGTTTCCTGTTCAAAGGTGATAAATGCAAAGCCCCGGGATCGCCCAGTTTCCCGATCCCGCATCAGCTTGATGTCTTCAATAACACCAAATGATTCGAAAGCCTGTTCAAGATCCTCTTCAACGGCGGTATAGGCCAAATTACCGATGTATAAAGTCCTTTTTTGCATGGAAAACTCTGGTTTTTTTCTCTGGGTTGAACGCAAGTCCTTGCGTAGAAAGGCGGTATAAACATCAACTGTGACAATAATCAGATTGTCACATCATACTGTTGTTGTCCACTGACTTATCGGCTGCCTTTTGATAGTTATGAACAGATCCAGAAAGAAAATAGCGCACAAATATGGAACTTTTTCACAACTTGGAACTCTATCAAGAAGAACAGAACAGACGAGAGTCAATCCCTATGTTTAACTTTGGCAAGTCCTTTGCGTTTACTTCTGGCAGTAGCTCCAAGCCTACAGCTATTGATGGAAGTAATCCTTCATCCAGAACGAACAAATCTGACTCTGGGAAAAAAACGTTTAACACAATGGATGTCAGCTATGCAGATTTAAAAAATGCTCTTGTTACAGGCGATATTCATTCGAAAACTTATGTAGAACTCGATGCTTCTCCAGTGAAAGGCAGTATTACAGCAAGGAAGTCTGTACAGTTGGACAATTCTCCAGTGGTAGGCAACATTGAAGCAGGGGCACATATAGATGTCTATGAATCCACAGTTGGAGGCAGTATTAAAGCAAGTACTTATGTAGAACTGGATGATGCCCGGATAGAAGGCAGTATTGAAGCAGGGTCCCATGTTTTACTGGACAAGTGCCCGGTGGGAGGCCGTATTGAAGCAGGGACGCAGGCAAAACTGGTCAAATCCCCGGTGGGAGGCAGTATTGAAGCAGGGGAGCATGTAAAACTGGTGAGTTCCGCGGTGGGCGGCAACATTATCTCAGGAACTCACGTAGAATTGGTATCATCACCGGTGGGCGGGAGTGTCAGGGCTCAAAGCACAGTGAAAATTGACGGATCGACGATAGCTCATAACGTAAACTCTCCCTCTAATGTGACTATTACCGGATCAGAAGTGAAAGGTATTCTGACAACAGGCGGCACATTTACAAAAATAGCTGACTATTCAATTATCAATGAAATAATTATCCGACCACACATCCAGAAAGGGGGATTTGCTACTTGGCCAATCAAGCAAACAATAAGAATCAACTATAATTCCACAGTTGGTAATATCACATTTACAAGTCAAAATGGTCAAGTCATTATAAACAATGGGTCAAAGATTACCGGCAAGGTCACCGGCGGTGATATCAAATACAAGGAGAATGATATTTGGGGAAACTATACACCACATGATACATCAGATAGAAGAAGACATTGGCAGGCGCGAGCAATTATCAAAGAGATGCAGGTACTACCTGAAATCAGCCCTGCCCGGGAAATTCAACGCCGAGTACGTTTTATCAAAAACACCCTGAAAGCTTCCGGTTTAACAAACCTTGTGCTCGGTATTAGCGGCGGTGTGGATTCATCCACGTGTGGCCGACTTGCGCAATTAGCAGTCAATGAACTCAATGAAGAAAACTGCGTGAATTGCTATCAGTTTATTGCTATGCGCTTGCCTTACAGCGTACAAAAAGATGAAAAAGATGCACAATTAGCACTTCAATTTATCGAGCCATCGCAATCCATCGAGGTCAATGTTAAACCGGGGGTTGATGGTATCCACTCAGAAGTCATGGCGTCTCTGGCAGAAGCTCAACTCAATCAGGCTTCAGACAGCGCTGTCGATTTCGTTAAAGGCAACGTCAAGGCACGGGCGCGTATGGCCGCCCAGTACGAAGTTTCAGGCATCGTTGGTGGTTTGGTTATTGGTACAGACCACTCTGCTGAAAACGTCACCGGCTTTTATACCAAATGGGGGGATGGGGCTTGCGACCTTGCCCCCTTGTTTGGTCTGAGCAAACGCCAGGTTCGCCAGCTAGCGCAAACCCTGGGCGCCCCGGCATTGCTTGTACAAAAAACACCGACTGCTGACCTGGAGTGCCTGGCACCGCAAAAAGCCGATGAGCAATCTCTGGGCCTAAGCTACGATCAGATTGATGATTTCCTGGAAGGGAACGCCGTTGATGCGGAGGTAGAACAACGTATTATCGATATCTACAATCGAACACATCACAAGCGTCAGCCGATTCCAACCGTCTACAACCAGGCATCGCTATAAAGCCTGCAAAACACTATTACTGTTTTACAGACTTTTACATTTTGACTTATCGTTCCATTCGGTAATTGAGCCAATGACTATCCATTTTCCTCGCTTTTGCGTTACCCTTCCGGCATTCGGGTTGGCCAGGATCAATACAGACATCGTAAAGCCACCAAAGTCTGGGATAAGCGGGAATTTAAAAACCTGGATGATAACCAGCAACTCGGCAGCCGCAATATGCAAATGGCCCTGAGCCGTTTTGCCCGTCAGGGGGCTGCAGACCAGCTGGATCTTGAGATACCGTCCGCTTAACAGCTAACAAGGGCATACTGGATATCAAAATGGTGCCAGAACGCCATAATGCCGTAATGGTGCTGCTGTTTATGGATATCGGTGGCTCAATGGACGATTACGTCGGTCTGTGTGAGGCGCTGTTTGCCTGCTGAACGGAGTTCAAACACCTTGAGTTCTATTACTTCCATAACTACCTCTATGAAAGTGTCTGGCAGAATAACCGTCGTTGCCAGCAGGAGCGCATCAGTCTCTTGGATGTGCTTCACCGCTTCGGCAAGGATTACCGGGTGATTTTTATGGGCGACGCGGCCATGTCTGGATGGAAAGCGCACTTTGACCGGGTCGCATGGCTGAATCCCTCTCCGGAAGATGCTTGGCACTATACCTCATCAACACGACTGATTGATGAGCAGATGGAAGGCAAGATGTTTCCCCTCACCATTAATGTCCTGGAAGAGGCAATGGGCTATCTTGCAGGATAACCAAGCACCTTACGAAATGGATAGGCATTTGCCCTCACAGCAGGAGGGCAATCTTTTTAGGTGATTATCTCCAAACAGTAACGCCTCACTGAATATTTATTTACCGAAGAGCCTGTTTAATTCTTTCATTAGTTCGCCAGAACTTTGCTGCTTATCAGGGTGAAGTATTCTTGCCATATTTCTATAGTCTTTAGCCAGATCTGTTGTCACCCTGTAACCAATTTTTTCAGCAAAAATTTGAATTTCGTGCCTGTTATATTCTGATTGATGGTTTACTTCAGGCTTATGCCTTTTTCCCTCTGTAAAGTATGAGTCGTCATCTGGTATCTGGTCAGTGTCATCAATAAATGCACCGTACTGTACTTTTATCGCCTGTGCATCTTCAGTCCTTCCCATGAGTATGCAGACTTTCAGTGCTGTAATGATCAGATCGGAGTTTAAAATGCGATGGCGAAAAAAAAGATGTGCTAAATGCGTAATATGGGAGTATGAGTATTCGGACATAGCCTCGGCCTTAGTCAACGCGTTTTGAAACACCTCCATAAGAATATCCTTGGCAATGTTATGGGCAGCTGCGTCAGGCATTACCAAGTATAATAGCAACTCGATGCTTCTTAAATGAAACTCTCTGGTACCCAATCTCTCGGTCATTACCTTCAGAGCTGTTTGGAAAGTATTTGCGTCAAGTTTTGTCCGGTCTGTTTTGAATTCTTGTGCATCCTCAAACACGTTGTTGAGAACACAGATTTTCAGGGCCATATTCGCCAGCCTGGTGTCACCAAAGCCACGGCGGAAAATAACACGAATAAAATCCTTGACTTTGCCGTACGTGGATTCGGTCATATTCACGGCCTCATCCAGCCAGTTTTGCAGTTCCTCCACCAGGATTTTCT
>NZ_JAHHPO010000040.1 GCF_024606365.1 Endozoicomonas sp. ONNA2 | reverse complement strand
TTGTGGCTCATTTGAAGCCGTTTTGGGAGCGGGGCGGACCATTCCATTAGGTCTTGATTCTTGAGAAACCGGGGTCAGGTCTTGATTCTTGAATTAAGTCAAGGAAAATTTTTAATAGCCGGAATAGGGTTCAAATCCTGAACAGCCTCTTTTGTAATAATGTGCTGAAATTTCTCCGCCCATCAACACAAAGCAATATCGCAACGGTGATGCCTTGGTTATTTTCTGTTGCGGCCTCAATCAGATAAATAATACGAAAAGGTTTCCTTGCCAGTTGCCGGTATTCGGTATTCCCGAATCGGGTCAATTCTGGAACTTGGGCTCCTTTATAGGGCTGTTCCTTGAGGCTTTGCAAGGCAGTATTAAAAGTCCTCCTTAATTTCACTGCCTGGGGTTTGCCAAAGTGGTCTCTGGTGTAAGCGATAATATCCAGTATGTCCTGTCGGGCATCCTGAGTGAGAATAACCTTTGTCATGGTTATTCTCCTTTACTATTTTGTGGTTCATTATCGTTATCGCCTCGGTTATTATCAGGAGCCTCATGCATCAGGAGCTGATCGATATCGGCCATTACACTGTCTGCCGCTATGGTTTGTTGGTCGGCCAGCTGTTGTTTGCCAAGGGCAAGCAGTTTTAACAGGGCGATATCTTCCTGCAGTGCCTCATAACTGTGGATATCCTGAATAACGGCTTTGGCTTCACCATTCTGGGTGATCACCAGTGGTTCACGGCTCTCTTGCAGCTGGTTCAGTACCTCGGCTGCGTTGGCTTTCAGGTAGCTGATGGGCTTGACTTGTTGTGAGAGTTTCATCCGTATGTCCTCCATGGTAAGACTTAATTAAGACTTTACATAGTCTAGTTGGTTTGCTGTCGTAGACAAACCTTTTGCGAGCGGAAAACCGGGGTCAGGTTTTGATTCTTGAATTAAGTCAAGGAAAATTTTTAATAGCCGTGAAAACCGGGGTCTAAATAGTCCGCCCCGCATTGCAAGGAAAAGTTTTCCATTATGACTAAAGAGTAATGCTTCCACTCTCATAATAGAGTCCGGCCTTTGGGTGAGGTCTCAATGTCTCTGGCCCTGATGGAATCCGCTCACTCCCACCTCATCAGGTC
>NZ_JAHHPO010000039.1 GCF_024606365.1 Endozoicomonas sp. ONNA2 | reverse complement strand
ATTTTTACACATCAGTTTTACCTCCAAAACACATGACTATCGCCGTTTATTATAGTAGCTGATTCATGACGTACGATCAGTGGTAATCAGGAAAGAGATTGATTAAGAGGATGGTATAAAAATCAGAAAATTCCAGATTTAATTCAGGGGTGCTGAATAGTTACGTTGTTTTTTTATCAGTGATCAAGATATGGAAAGACACAGGAGGGGCCGGAGAGAGGGGAGCAAGAAAGCTGCCCTCCCATGATGAAAACTAACAAGGCCGGTAGACATTGAAGTTAAGGTTATTGGCAATATGGCGAATCATTTTCATGGCCCGGACACTATTGCCAGCCTCGTCCAATGGCGGTGAAAAACCGGCAATGGCCATCCTGCCGGGAACCACCGCCACCACTCCGCCTCCAACGCCACTCTTGCCCGGCAAACCCACCAGATATGCCCAGTCGCCCGAGTAATCGTACATGCCTTCCATGGTCATTTCGGCAAGGATGGGCCCAATATTGTCCGGGCTAATGACCTGTTCTTTTGTTACCGGATTGACACCACCATTAGCCAATGTTCCGCCAAGGGTGGCCAAGTCGTCACAGCTGACAAGGGTTGAGCATTGTCGTGTATAAACTTCGCAGGCGTCCATCGGATCGCTGAAGCAGTTGCCGGCGGCATAGAGTAACCAGGCAATGGCCCGGTTATGGAAGTTGGTCTCTTGCTCGGAGGTATTGACTTCATCCGAGAGCCTGATGTTGTGCGACATCATTTTCCTCTGGAAGTCGAGGATCATCTGCCAGCGTGACTCTTTGTCAGGCGCGTCGAGAAAACTGACGGTGGACATGGCACCGGCATTGACCAGTGGTGTCAGGGGTTTGTCCTGATGGACGGTCAGTGCCATCACCGAGTTGAAGGGTAGTCCTGTGGGCTCAGCGCCGATTTTCTCCCTGACCAGCTCTGCCCCTTTTTGCTCCATGGCCAATGACATTGAGCACACTTTACTGATGGACTCCAGGGCAAAACCATAATCATGGTCACCACTGTGGATGACGGTTCCATCACAACAGGCCATGGATACGGCACATAAATCGGCAGGAACGCTGGCCAGAAACGGGATATAGTCGGCATTGGCTCCTTCATTACAGGCCTTGCCTATGGTGAGGGCTTCGTCCGCAAGCGTTTGCAATCGGGTATTAAAGCTCATGATTGTGCCCCTTTAGTGTCGGCCTTGTTTTTGTGCAGCCATTGGAAATGTTTCTCGGTCAAGTGTGGCGTATGGGTATCAGACTCATTGGGTAAACCCGGGTGAGTCTTTTCAAGTTCCCAGGTAAACGGCGCAAAGTCCGTGTCCTCGTCTTTCCAGTGGGGCTTGCGACTGGCATAAATTAAAAAAGGAATACAGACAAAAATGATGGTAAGGACAATCAAAATGACCACATAGGTAGTTGGGCTGCCGATAGCAATCTGACCCGGTGGGATAAAGCTGAAGATAAAGGCGATCAATGATCCGATAAAGCCAATACCGGCAACGATAAACATGCCGGTCCTGCCACCGGGAATGGTATAGGGCCTTGGGCGATTTGGCTGGGAAAAGCGCAGATGGATGGCGGCAGCAAACATCAGCAAGTACATGATCAGGTAAAGAATCACCGTGAGCTGACTGAGAATCTGGTAAGTTGCCTGCACCGAAGGCATCACCACAAACAGAATGGACAGGACAGTCACAATGCCGGCCTGGGCAAACATGATATGGGTCGCCATATTGTGTTTATTGGTGTATTGCCAGAATCGCGGCAGATAACCCGCCTTGGCAACGGTTAATAAGCCCGAAGAGGGGCCTGCAACCCAGGTAACAATGCCGGCCAGAACACCAATGGCAAGACAAACCGCCATAATCGGCGCCAGAAAACCGATGCCTGCCCAGTGAAATATATCGTAATAGGCAACCAGTAATGACTGGGTCAGGTTAATATCTGCCTGGGGTATAACAAAACCGATGGCCAGCGTGCCGAGAATAAATATTACGACAGTTCCTATAGACGCAACGGCAATGGCCACCGGGTAAGATTTTGCCGCGTTATCCAGCTCTTTTACATGGATCGCGTTCATTTCCATACCCGCATAAAACAGGAAAATACTGGCGGCAAGCACAATGTTACCGAAATTGGAAAAGTCAGGAATGACATTTCCCCACGTAAGTTCAATATGTACGGGTTCTCCACTGCCCAGGTAGCTGAACCCGAGGATGATCAGAATGATGGCAGGTATGATGGTACCGATCATACCGCCCCACTTAGAGACCTTGGAAAAAGCGTCAACCCCCCGAAAAGCGATCAACGTGGCCAGCCAGTAAATTGCCAGGACAACAGCGAGAACAAAGAACTTATTGGCCGAGAGCGCCTGGTCCCAGGTCTGGTCCGGTCCAATAAAGGCCAGGGAAACGGCGCCAAATGTCAGGGCGGTTGGAAACCAGACACTGACTTCTGAAAACAACATGAACATGGCCAGAAAAGCCCATGAAGGACCAAAGGCCTCGCCAACCCAGCGGAATACGCCACCTTTTTCCGGCCAGCCAGTGGCCAGCTCTGCGGCGACCAGCGATACCGGGATCAGAAAAAATACGGCGGCAAAAATGTAGTAGAAAACCGAACTGAGGCCATACTCTGCTTCTGCGGGTAAGCCACGAAGGCTCACTACCGCAACGATGTTCATGATCGCCAGGGTAAAAACCGTGAGTTTTCTGGCACTGGCTTTAGGGGGGGAACTGTCAGCCATAACTGCATACCTCATGCCATATAGTGATATTCGGGACAGTCGAAACAGGGAGAAAGTTATGTTATCTCAATGAGATAGTGAGGATTAAACCCATGAAGTTTGGTTAGGGAATGAAGATTTATCAAATTCGATTGGGCAAAATGTATTGGCAGCTGTGAGAATCGAAAACTTTGAGAGTACCCGGATGCTCGGGAGGTTGGGGATTACATAAAATACAGCATCGCCATAAAGACAAAGCCGGGCAGGAAAAAACCGACCAGTGCCCCGGACTCCCTGTCTCCCCAGTGCTTCTCAGTCACCTTGCCCGCATAATGAATAATCACAATCCAGGAAATCAGGCAGACAGCGGCAATTATCCAGCTGGTGGGCGTCATTCCATCGATAATTTTCATCAGATTGAACACGGTCAGGGTTCCTATACAGCAAGGTTGGCTTGTTATAAAAAGATAGACCCTTTTTGAAGAAATTCGTTCCCTTACAGGGGAAAGGTAAACAATGTTTATAAAGAAGGGGCCAAAGCCCCTTAAACAGTGAGATAGGTATTACATGGCCGGGTAGGTGTAACTAGCCTGGATACCCAGTGGCAGACCCAGCGCCCAGTAGGCCAGCAGGAAGCTGGTCCAGCCGATCAGCATGGCGATGGAGTAGGGCATCATCATGGAAGCCAGGGAGCCGATACCGGAGTTCTTCACATAACGCTGGCAATACACCACCACCAGGGGGAAGTAAACCATCAGCGGAGAAATGATGTTGGAAACCGAGTCACCAACACGATAAGCCGCCTGGGACAGTTCCGGAGAGATACCCACCGCCATCAGCATGGGTACCAGAATAGGGCCAATCAGCGCCCATTTGGCCGACGAAGAGCCAATGACCAGGTTAACAGTGGCGGTCAGCAGGATCATGCCAATCACCGTAATTTCACCGGGCAGGTTCATGGCCTGCAGAACTTCCGCACCGCTCAGGGCCAATACCGTACCCAGGTTAGACTGGGAGAACGCGTACAGGAACTGCGCACAGAAGAACGACATCACCAGGTAAGAACCCATGGTGGACATGGTGCTGTTCATGGCAGCAACGGTGTCTTTAGACGTCTTGAAAGTGCCGGAAACCTTACCGTAGACAATACCCGGAATGATAAACAGGATGAAAATCAGCGGCACGATAGACTGCATCAGCGGTGCCGAGAATGACGTGATTTCACCGTTCGGGGCACGCAGTGGTGAAGACTCGGGAATAACCGCGGCAACCAACAATGCCATACCGGCCAGCATGGCCAGGCCAGCGGCATTGAACGCCTTGCTTTCTTCTGGCGTAAAGGAACTCAGGTCAGGCGCTTTTTCCGCATCTTCATCGAGAGTGGTCATTGCCTGCAGACGTGGCTCAATGATTTTGTCAGTCACGTACCAGCCAATAGCCATGATGACAATACTGGACGCACCGGTGAAGAACAGGTTGGCCAGCGGGTTCATCTGGAAAGATGGATCCAGAATCTGTGCCGCAGACTGGGTAAAGCCCTGCAGCAGTGGATCAATACCCGATGGGATAAAGTTGGCAGAGAAACCACCGGAGACGCCGGCAAATGCCGCCGCGATACCCGCCAGCGGATGACGCCCGGCAGCGTGGAAAATAATACCACCCAGGGGAATAACCAGCACGTAACCGGCATCCGCTGCGGTATGGCTGACAATGGCAACCAGAATCAGCATAGGGGTTAACAATTTTGCCGGGGTTACACTCAGCATCTTCTTGAGGCCGGTGTTGATGAAGCCGGATTTTTCAGCCACACCGATACCCAGCATCGCCACCAGGACGATACCCATGGGGGCAAAGCCGGCAAAATTCTTCACCATACTGGCAAGGAAGGCGGCAAGGGCGGAGCCGGTCAGCAGGTTTTTTACCGCGATAGTGTCACCGGTTGCCGGGTGCACCATGTCCAGATTTATCTGGGCCATCAGGGCGGACAGCACCCAGACGACAACCAGGCCATACAGGAATAGTAGTGTCGGTTCTGGCAGTTTGTTACCTGCCTTTTCAACCGCGTTCAGGAAGCGATTCATCAACCTGGAATCGCCAGATTTTACCTCCGGCATTGGAGGAGCCTCGATTACACTCATGGATGACTCTTTTCCGTACTATTGATCGAAATGGTGTTGTTGTAAAGACTTTAAAAAATCAAAGACGAGATGGGAAATGATCCAGATCAATTAAACATATTAAAGAGAATTTTAAGAATAATATTTAGAGATATTTTCTGATGAGGCTGGTGAAATTCGAGAGATATTACTGGGCTATCTCATATAATTCTTTCGTTTTTCGAGACTGAATGTCATTCATTCCCGGAACGCGCACTGCTTCCACGGACTGACCCCGGCGCTCACCCGCGGATCAGCCAAATGAAGCCGATGGCAGCGAATGGACACCAGTGACTCAACCACCGTCGATATTAACGAGTTTGACATCCACGTATCGCAAGACAGCAAAACTCTGCCACAGGCCAATTACGATAGGGTTTGTTTTTATGTTCCATAGCACTAAATGGCAGGATTTTAGTGTGTCTTCTTCCCATGCAAGAGTAGGTCATCGCCAGGCAACCAACAGAAAAGCCCAGTTGAGCAATCAACTAGGAGGCTGTCCGAGAATGGCGCCCGTAGCGAGGATGGCAGAAAATTGAGGATAAAAAGTCGGAAATTTTTAGT
>NZ_JAHHPO010000450.1 GCF_024606365.1 Endozoicomonas sp. ONNA2 | reverse complement strand
TCAGAAATATATGATTTCATATGGTTAGCTACTTACGGAAGAACCCCAGTAATGAATGACCAATAAAAGCTGCAATATCCATACACGGTCATTCCCGCCCAGGTGAAGATCCACTTCTGCCCATGAATTCCCGTCTTCGCGGGTATGTACAGGCTCTGTACTTGTCCACACTATGGCGACCTGAGACCCAGAAGCTGTTCGCCAACTGTCGTCAGTTTAGCAGGCTCACCGGGTTCCGGGTCCTGTTGATAAGGAAAGTTGCGCCAGCGCTCAGGTGCCCTTTTGTCACGCCACAGCTGAATACGCGCTTCCCGGTTATCTTCGGTACCCGCCGGGAACATGGAGATATATTGGGTCAGGCGTGGCCTTGCGTGGCGGTTCAGGCTGCTGGCATGGGGCAGGCGTGAGTCCCAGAGAATAAAGGTGCCCGCCTTGCCCGCCAGATGGACAATATGATGGCCTTTCAGGTCGTCATCGCCAAAGAGCAGGGAATCACGATTCAGTGTCGTCTGTTTTCCGGTGTAAAGACTGGGAACGCAACAGAATGCTCCCTGATTTTCTGCTGTGTCGGTCAGATAGAGAATGCCCTGGTACCGTGGCAGAAACACTTTTTCCGGATGGCTGTCCAGATGAATCCGGCTGTCGTCTTTCTGATCCGGATGCTCCGGGCGCCAGGGGGGCTTGAAGGAGGCACGATCCAATCTTACCCAGAGATCGTCCGTCTGGAAAAGGTCGGCATACAATCGATAGAGAGGCTCATGCTGGCGGATATCCCAGAGTGCCTGATGGTGATGAATGGGGACAATACCATTACTGCCCAGGTATTTCCGATACCAGGTTACAGGATCATCCAGGTTAACCTCCAGAAAGTCGGTAATGGCGTTGATAGCAGGCTGAAGTAACTGATCAGGCACCAGATCGGGGACGATAATGTAACCTTTTTCCTGCAGTTCGCTCTGATCAATCATTATTCATCCCCCCTGTTCAGTGGCTGTTGATGGAACGTTGTCAGTGCAGCGTTGACTCCAGAGTCTGAGTTCCACAGGACTCTGAAGGTGCGCTATCTTCAAGGCTATCCAGCAAGGCCAGTGCGGTTTTGCGGATAATATCCGTGTTCTTGTTCAACTCATGGTATTTGACAATGCTGATCAGCATTTGTGCCAGGGGATAAATCCGCAGGTGATTTTTAATATCGGCTGGCGACATTTTTCCTGTTGCCTGTTCAACAAAGTCATTGGCACCCCGGGTAAAGCCTTGATGGGCCGATTCGAGAAGGTCCATCGTTGCACGGCCATCATTGCTTTCCAGTAATGACTGGAGCAGGGTGTTCAATGGTTCTTCGTTGCGATGGGAATGGTTATGAGACATCTCTATAGCTCTTGTCTGGGTTTTGTAGAGACTAAAGTGCCATTCATGGCAGTGGTATTCGTATATGTGTCAGAGTCTTGATGATCAGCACAGTGAAAACGGGCTTCATCAAGGTATTCTCACCAGTCAAGCGCGTTACACGACGGGCTACAACTGCGGACGTGATGGGTCTCATGAGTGAACTACCGCAGGTTCAGGCTTTGATCAATAATGCAACCTTTCAGCTGGTTGGGATCAGGCTTGATTAACCGATCAGGTGACCTGACAAGATCGGCCAGATTGGGCAGGGTTGCCACTAACGGAAACTGATGATTGGCCAGCCATGCAACTCAGCGTAGCTTTTGAGTTCCGGGTCGGGGTCGACAGCGACAGGGTGGTCGACTTCTTTCAGCAGCGGCAAATCATTCTGCGAGTCGCTGTAGAAGTAGCTACCTGCCATTGAGTGCTGCGGGTGCTGGTTGAGCCATTCCTGCAGACGATGTACTTTCCCCTGCTGATAAGTGAGGATTCCGGTAACGTTGCCAGTATAGCGGTTGTCACAAATCTCCAGGTCAATGGCCAGCAGGGTATCCACCTTCAACTGGTCAGCAATGGGTTGGGTAACAAAGCGATTGGTTGCTGTGATGATCATAATATAATCACCACGTTGGCGGTGCTGTTCTATCCTCGCCAATGCCTTTTCCAGCAGGATGGGGTTTATGATCTGTTCCATAAACTGACCATGCCAGGTTTCAAGCGCTGCAAGGGTGTATTGAGTTAATGGCTCAAGGCAGAACTCCAGATACGCCCGGATATCCAAAACCCCCTGTTGGTACTGTGCATAAAAGCGGCTGTTACCCTCCCTGAAGCTATCATTATCAACCAGGCCATTGGCGGCCATAAACTCTCCCCAAAGGGCATCGCTGTCGCCAGCGATGAGGGTATTGTCCAGATCAAAGATTGCCAGGGTCATTGTTACTCCGGTTTATTATTCAGGCCACGTGTTGTTCGAGAGGATTATGATGCTCTATCGACCCCAGGGCCAGGGCGACAGAATCGGTCGAACGATCATCCCGATAATAGGATATTTAGCT
>NZ_JAHHPO010000449.1 GCF_024606365.1 Endozoicomonas sp. ONNA2 | reverse complement strand
AAATATCGGACATCCAATACGCTGCCACAGCACATCGGCGTGGCGCTTGTTGACCTGCATATTTAGCCAATGTCTAACCGTGCTTTCCGGTGAATATGAAGAGAATATGAAGACTGACGACAATGACCGTACCATCAGGAACAGCGCCTGTGCCCAGTGGCCAAAAATGCAGTGTGGCAAGGTTAATTCCATCGCGCTTATCCTGGCCGGGGTGGTCCTGCTGGTGATTGCCGGGGGGGCAGCCTATTGGTTTTTTATCAGGGAGGATGCTCACCCGGTGTCTTCTGCTGCCTTGCCGCGACCTGAACAATATCTGTCGTTTAAAGATATGGTCGTTAACCTGGTGAACGATGAAACCTATGAACTCCATTATATGCAGCTATCCGTTGCTCTCATGACCCGAAACAGCAAATGCCTTGAACAACTGAAAAACAATCAACCGGTCATTCTCAACGCCCTGCTTGAACAGCTGTCATCCTGGACATTCAAGGAGGTGATGACCCCGGAACAACGGGAGCTATTACGGCAAAAGCTGCTGAAAACCATTCATCACACCACAGGGCTATCGCTGATCAAGGGGGTGGAAGATGTCTTTATCACCAATATGGTGATTCAGTAGAAACTGTCCTGAAATAACTTCCAGATGTTACTGACGCTACCCGAAAAGCCGGAACCACTTGTGCTTTTGCGAGCAGCGGGAAGCGGGCGGCGCCTGCCTGAAGTTAATCCTTAATGCCAACGCACCGGGTTTTGCATGTTATTGAGAATCGCTGGCTTTGCCATCCTGTTTCTGAGTATTTTTGGTGGGTTTGTCATGGCCGGTGGCCGGTTGCTGGCACTGTGGCAACCCCCTGAAATCCTGATCATCCTCGGTGCCGCTATCGGTGCTTTTGTCATTGCCAACCCGGCCACGGTGCAGAAAATGACCCTCACTCACCTGAAATACGTCATGATCAAACATAAGGAGTTCGACAAAACCTTCTTTATGGATTTGCTGGCCCTGATGTTCCGCCTGATTGATACCCGACAGCGCAAAGGCGTGAACGCCATTGAAGACGATATTGAAACGCCGCAAAGCAGTGAACTGTTCCAGAGCTATCAACGCATCCTGTCACATCCACGACTGCTCTATTTTATCACCGATAATTTACGGATTACCGGCATAAGCAGTATGCCCGGACATGCCTTTGAAGGTTTGATGGAAAGCGAGATAGAAACCCTTGGC
This sequence comes from Endozoicomonas sp. ONNA2, assembly GCF_024606365.1. Lineage (GTDB taxonomy): Bacteria > Pseudomonadota > Gammaproteobacteria > Pseudomonadales > Endozoicomonadaceae > Endozoicomonas. The sequence continues at coordinate 244 of NZ_JAHHPO010000449.1, read as the reverse complement.
GATGATCTGAAACGCCCGGCAAAAGCCCTGCACAGTATTGCTGATGCCTGCCCCGGCTTTGGTATTGTGGCCGCAGTGATGGGCATTGTGGTGACCATGGGCTCGATGGATGGGCCGGTAGAACTGATCGGGGTCAAGGTAGCGGCGGCACTGGTGGGTACCTTTTTAGGTATATTACTGTGCTACGGTATTTTTGGCCCACTGTCAAAGAGTCTTTTCAGTGTGATCAATGTAAGAAGATTTT
>NZ_JAHHPO010000448.1 GCF_024606365.1 Endozoicomonas sp. ONNA2 | reverse complement strand
AAGCGGGCAGCGGGTAGCGTCTGTAGAAATGTCGAAGTTATTTCAGGACAGCTCCTTTACAGCACAATGCTGCTGAACACAAAACCGGCCACCACAGAGAACCCAATCGACATCAGACCCGGCAGCATAAAACTGTGGTTAAACACATACTTGCCAATGCGGGTCGTGCCAGTGCTGTCAAAGTCGATAGCGGCAATGATCGGACCGTAGTTCGGTACAAAGAAGTAACCGTTAACGGCCGGAAACATGGCCACCAGGGACGCCACTGGCAAGCCAAGGGCCACACCCAGAGGCATCAGGGTCGAGGTGGTGGCACCCTGGCTGTTAACCATCACAGACAGAATAAACAGCGCGATGGCAAATGCCCATGGAGCACTTTGTACCAGATCAGAGATACTGCCTTTCAACAGCGCATCGTGGGCACCGAAAAAGCTGTCACCCAGCCAGGCAATACCGAAGATAGCAATAATTGCCCGCATACCCGCAAGGAATACATCGCCACGGCTTGCTTCAGCAACATCCGCCTTACCCAGCCAGACCATCAGTGCTGATACTGCCAGCATGATGATTTCAATGGTATGCGCCATGTACATGGCAGAACCATTGAACTGAGGACGTAACCCGGGAATGGCCCCCATCAGAACCACCAGAACAGCACCAAACAGAAACAGCAGAACGGAGATTTTCGCCCCCGGCTTCAGTTCAGCCGCAGAAACCGTGGTGGTCTCTTCCATCTTGCGGCGAAACTCCGGGTCTTGCATCCGCCGCTGATATTCAGGGTCATCCTTCAGCTCTTTGCCCAGCTTGTTGGTCACCAGGGCGGCAAGGAACAGGCCAATCATCGTTGCCGGAATGGTGGTGCCCAGAATCTGTCCCAGGGTAATGTCATACCTTGTCGACATGATGGTCAGCATGGCAACGGTGGCGGCGGCAATCGGGCTGGCAACAATACCCACCTGAGAAGCGATGACCGCCATGGACATGGGGCGCTCCGGGCGCACACCGGTCCGGCGGGCAACTTCAGCAATAACCGGCAACACCGAGTAAGCGACATGACCCGTACCGGCAAACATGGTGAAGAAGTAAGTCACCGCCGGCGCAATAAAGGTAATACGCTTTGGATTTTTTCTGAGAATACGTTCAGCCAGCTGCACCAGGTAGTCCATGCCACCGGCAGCCTGCATACAGGCGGCAGCAGAAACCACTGCCAGAATCATCAACATAACATCAATCGGTGGAGAGGTCGGCTGAATACCGAACACAAAAGAGAGAATGGCAAGACCCACACCCCCCATCAAACCAAGACCGATTCCCCCGATACGTGCACCCACCAGTATGCACAGAATCACAATGGCCAATTGCAGCCAAATCATAATTACCCCCCGACAACACGAAAGTGCTGTAAAACCCCAAGACAAAGCTGCCTCGCTGCTGTGGGAAATCCCTCAGGCAGAGGCAGAGGAAAAACAGGGGGGAAGTGTACCGGGGTTCTTTTTTATACAGATTGACTTAAAGCAACAAATTCAACTGCGCTCAAGGAATCAGTCAATCTGCCTTTCAATAACAATCAAAGGAAAAGATCATACCGGAGAATCGATATCAACAAACTCCTGCTCAATACCCGTTTCATCATGCAGCCAGCGAGCCAGTGCCTGAACGCCATAACGCTCGGTAGCATGGTGGCCGGCACTGATGTAATGAATGCCATTTTCCCTGGCAAAATGCACCGTTGATTCTGAAATCTCACCACTGACGTAAGCATCCACCCCCAGGTTCAGGGCCTTGTCAATCATGTTTTGCGCGGCCCCGGTGCACCAGGCGATGGTTTTGACAGGGTGGTCTCCTCCGGCAATCACCAGCGGATCGCGCCCCAGCTTGCCGGAAATTTCCTGGCTCAACTCATCCAGCGACAGTTTTCGCCCTGTTGTTCCCCAGTTACCCACCGGCAATCTGGCTCCCGGCTCCATGCCACCGACCACATCCCAACCCATCAAGCGGGCAAGCTCAGCGTTATTGCCCAACACCGAATGGGCATCCAACGGTAAATGATAGGCAACCAGGCTGATATGGTTCGCCAGCAACGTTTCAATGCGCCGCCGTTTGCTGCCGGTAATCACCGCATCTTCCCCACGCCAGAAATAGCCATGATGCACCAGAATGGCATCGGCCTTCAGTTCAATGGCCCGGTCAATCAGCGCCTGACAGGCCGTGACCCCCGTGACGATCTTCTTGATCGGTGCGTCCGCTGCCGGACTGGCATCCACCTGAAGGCCATTGGGGCAGTAATCCTTGAACAGGCCAGGCTGCAATTCCTGGTCCAGTAATGCCACCATTTCTTTTAATGTCATATCTTGTGATGTGGGCACCATCGGTTCTCTCCATCCTTACATCGCGGTATATTAACAATCGTATTTTATTGGTCTCATTATAATCACATAATGGCAATTCCCATGGGCTGCGAATGAAAAAACTGCTTAAGTCGGTTGGCTTACCCATCCTGATCGGGCTATTGATTGCGATCACAGTCCTGCTGATCAAGCCAGAGTTCGGTGGTATTTCAGAACAATCCCGCAACCGCTTTATTGAACAATCAGCCAGGGTTTTCAATGTCACCGGGCAGGTTTCCTACAGTGACGCCGTGAAAAAGGCAGCACCGGCCGTGGTCAGTATCTCCACCAGCAGTCTGTCACAGCGTGGTGACAGCAACCTGCCACTGCCCCAGAGAACCCACGCCCGCAACACCCCGGAAGGTTCCGGTGTTATTGTCGATCCTGAAGGCTATATCCTGACCAACCACCATGTGATTCAACATGCAGCCAGACTGATGATTACCCTGCGCGATGGCCGGGAAGTCAAAGCCAGCATTATTGGTACCGACCCGGAAAGCGATCTTGCCGTGTTAAAAATCAACCTGAAAGACCTGCCCTATCTGGACCTGGTGGACTCTGGCAGCGCAGAAATCGGTGATGTGG
>NZ_JAHHPO010000447.1 GCF_024606365.1 Endozoicomonas sp. ONNA2 | reverse complement strand
GACCAATTTGCTGCCACCGCAGTAGGGCAGTCTATTCTCGGACAGCCTCCTGGCGGCGCCCTGGCAGAACATCTTTCAATTTATCCCTGATATTGCGCAGCGTTGCTTCCGTGGTTTCCCAGTCAATACAGGCGTCAGTTATTGAAACGCCGTATTGCAGATCGTCCAGATTGTCAGTCATTTTCTGATTGCCCCAGCCGATATTGCTTTCCGCCATCAGACCCACAATGGATTTATTGCCTTCAATGATCTGGTTGGCCACATTCTCCATAACCAGCGGTTGAAGGGCAGGATCCTTATTGGAGTTGGCATGGGAGCAGTCCACCATGATATTTGCCTTGATGCCGACTTTTTCAAGCACCTTTTCACACAGTGCAACGCTGACAGAATCATAGTTTGGTTTGCCATTACCACCACGCAGCACAACATGACCGTATGGGTTGCCCCTGGTATGGGTAACCGCGACCTGACCCTGACCGTTCAGGCCAAGAAAACGGTGTGGGCTGGAAACAGACTGCAGGGCATTAATCGCAACTTCTAATCCGCCATCGGTGCCATTTTTAAAGCCAACGGGAGAAGACAGGCCGCTGGCCATCTCGCGGTGCGTCTGTGACTCAGTGGTTCTTGCACCTATTGCCGACCAGGCAACCAGATCCTGAAGATACTGTGGCGAGATCGGGTCCAAAGCTTCCGTAGATGCAGGAATACCCATTTCGGCAATATCCATTAATAGCCGACGACCGATATGGAGACCTTCTTCAATTTTAAATGAGTCATTCAAATGGGGGTCATTGATCAAGCCTTTCCAGCCAACCGTGGTTCTTGGCTTTTCAAAATAGACACGCATCACCAGATACAATGTGTCCTGCAACTCTTCGCTGAGGGCTTTTAGCCGACGGGCATAATCTTTTGCCGCAGCAACATCGTGGATTGAGCAGGGGCCTATGACCACAAACAGGCGGTGGTCCTGGCCATCCAGAATATCCCTGATTACTGCACGGCTTTCAGACACCGTTTTTACTGCTGCTTCCGTCATCGGAATATTGGCCTTGAGACGCTCCGGACTCAACAAAACTTCCTGAGATTCAATATTAAGGTCTTCAATGGGTAAAACAGCCATTTGCGCGGTTCCGTTTTTTATCAAGACTTGTTTAAGATCTCGTGGTCAGTGGCCTGACGCCCCCTGATGCCAGATGAAAATATGGCACCTGTACTGACGGATTGTCACCTCGCCCTTTATAAAGCCCGGGAGGCTGTCCGAGAATAGACTGCCCTGCTGCGGCGACAGAAAATTGAGG
>NZ_JAHHPO010000446.1 GCF_024606365.1 Endozoicomonas sp. ONNA2 | reverse complement strand
TGTGATAACCGATCGAGTAAAATACTACATATTGATTAATAGAATATTTGTACCCGATTATTTGCAGGCATTTCAGTGGGAAATTAAGAGTACTAAAGTCTTGCTAATCAACATGTAGTGTTCTGTCCCATCGGTTATTACTAGATATGGTTTTCGGGGGTACTAAATAGTTACCAAATTTTTATGTTTATTAGTGTGCGCAGGCTGGCAAAAGTTCCGGGTAATCATCATTTTGATTACCAAAAAGTTCATTAACCCCGCAATTGATCACCCTGATCCTGGCTGGCACCGGACAATTTGCTCATTTCTGATCCTGCCACAAACCAGACCGTAACTGTTTGGTGAGCCTATCCAATGTTCCCGATTAAATAAGAGCGTCGATGGCAAAGAGCGAAAGGAACTGCTGACGTTGATTGAAGAGTAACGTCCGGAAATGATAACGCTGATAGCCCCCATGACCATGATGTGACATTTCATAGACAATCATGGTAGTGTATACAACGACAAGCCTATCTGACTCCCCATCCCGATCAGCTGGGCTTGTGCAACCGGATCTGACCATTAATTAACGAAAAAAAGGAAATAAGATGTCCATTTGGAAAAGGCCTTACCGTCCTGAAACCGCAGTATTCAAGGAGAACATGTGCAACCATTTGGGTATTCAAATTATCGAGGTAGGCACAGACTTTCTGCGTGGCACCATGCCCGTTGACCACAGAACCGTTCAGCCCATGGGACTGCTTCATGGTGGCGCCTCTGTGGTGCTCGCTGAAACACTGGGCAGTATTGCCGCCAACCTGTGCTGCGAGGACAGGGCCTACTGTGTGGGTCTGGAAATCAACGCCAATCATCTTCGCTCTGTCACATCCGGAACAGTGACCGGCACCACCCGCCCCATTCACATTGGCCGCAGTACCCAAGTGTGGGAAATCAAGATTGAGGATGACCAGGGCAGGCCGACCTGTGTATCTCGCATTACCATGGCAACCAGGAAAATATAATCAGTCAAAACGTCTGTGAGGTTGCAACAGCATTGGCGATTTCCTGATCGCACTGCATAAACTCTTCAACCTGAAAACAGTATGGAATAGACGACTGAGAACCAACACTCATGACAGCAAGGCCGACACTGGCATTGGCAAAAAAGGCAGCTTCCTATAGAGATTTTCCTTCCGTCAGGGCCACCAGCAAGGCGCCATTCCTCCAGCCATAATGTTATAAAATGACCGTTATTAAAAACCTGCGATAATCAGAATTATCTGGGTTTATCTACATCGTCAACGCCACCGCTTACCGGAGTAAGTCTTAC
>NZ_JAHHPO010000445.1 GCF_024606365.1 Endozoicomonas sp. ONNA2 | reverse complement strand
CCATCAGTTCCATCAGTTCCATCAGTTCCATCAGTTCCATCAGTTCCATCAGTTCTCCATCAGTTCCATCAGTTCCATCAGTTCCACTGGTACAGGAGATTGTTTTTCATGATTATCATTGATCTTGCCTCCAGTTACGCACTCCTCTTGTGGCACATGTTGTGGCCCATAACCTTTGGCCTTGCCCTGTCTGCCCTGGTCAGAAGCTATATTCCTGCAGACACCATTGTCCGCCGGTTGGGCCGTAATCATCTGGAGAGCGCCAGCCTTTCGGTGACGCTCGGGGCCGTTTCTTCGGTCTGTAATTACGCCACCATTGGTATGGGGCATACCCTCAGGGAAAAAGGGGCCAGCTGGTCAAATACCCTGGCCTATATGATTTCCAGTACTAATATAGGAATTTCAATGCTGGTCGCCATTTATGGTTTTCTTGGCATACTGTTTCTTGAAATCCTGGTGGTGACGGCGTTTGGCTTCATTACTCTGGCCTACCTTATCGCCATCGTCATGAAGATGCCTGAACCGGCTGCGAAGGTTAGCGCAAGCATAGGAGAGAGTGGTCATGGTAACCCATGGGAGAAAGCCTGTTCATTCTTTCGTGATGATCTGAACATGACCCGAAAAGATATATTGGTGGGCTTGCTGGTTGCTTCGTCAGTCAGTGTCCTTATGCCTTCATCATGGTGGCAGCTGCTTTTCTGGAATGCCCGGGAACATGGTTTTCTGGCATGGCTGTGGAATGGAGTGGTCGGCATTATCATTGCCATTCTTACCTTTGGATGTTCGATTGGTAATGTTTCCCTGGCTGCGGTCATGTGGTGGAATGGGGTGTCGCCCGGTGGGGTTATGGCCTTTCTCCTGTCCAGCCTGTTAACCTTTCCCATGCTGCGCATGTCCAGCCAATATTATGGGTTGCCCGTCACCATCAGACAGGCGACGGTATTATTTTCCAGTATTCTGCTCTCCTGCCTGCTGATGGATTATATTCTGGACAGTGCCTCTATTTATCTTGTGCGAAGCAATACCATTGCTGCAAAGTCCGGGGATGGCGCTATCATCACACTGATTCTGAATCTGGTCACAGGAGGCCTTGGTCTACTGATGTATTGGCAGGGAAAAGGAGAAGATGGATGTTCGACATAACCACCTGCTCCTGAATGGCATTAATAACGCCAGAAGGTTGGAGTAAACAACACCAGAAGGGTAAAAATCTCCAGGCGTCCCAGTAGCATGGCAAAGGCAAGAATCCACTTTGCAGCATCGGGCAGGCTCTGGTAACTGAATGCTGCTTCACCGAGCGCTGGTCCGAGATTGTTCAGGCAAGAAGCAATGGTTGAGAATGCCGTAGTAAAATCTAACCCTGTGGCCAGTAGGGCCAGAAAGAAAAGAACAAACATCAGGATGTAAGTAGCGAAGAATCCCCAAACCGCTTCACCCACCCTGGGGCTTACGGGTTTCCCGCCAATTTTGATGGTGAATACTGCATTCGGGTGAACCAGGCGATGAAGTTCTCTTATTCCCTGCTTGGCAATCAGGGCGACCCTGATGACTTTCATGCCACCGGCGGTAGAACCTGCACACCCCCCCATGAAACTGGTAAAAAACAGCAGCAGGGGCAGAAACATTGGCCATGCCGTAAAGCTCGAAGATGAGGTGTAGCCCGTGGTTGTGGCTACGGATACCACTTCAAACAGACCATAGCGGAAGGACCTGGTCAGGGAATAGGTGTCAGAAAGATAGAGCGTGGCCACGGTGATTGCGCCAACAACACCCAGAATGGCCAGAAACCACTTGACTTCCGGATCTTGAATATAGTGGGTTAATGACTTATGTCGCCAGGCGGTAAAATGCAGCGCAAAATTGATGCCGGCAATGAGCATGAAAATGATGGCGACAGCGATAATCATGGGGGAGTTGAAGTGGCCCATACTGCCGTCATAAGTGGAAAAACCGCCGATGGCGATAGTGGTAAAACTGTGGCAGATCGCATCAAACAGGTTCATCCCCGCTAACCAGTAAGCCAGGGCACAGGCGGCAGTCAGGAAAAGATACAGAAACCAGAGCGCCTTGGCGGTCTCGGTAATTCTCGGCGTCAGTTTTGAATCTTTCACTGGCCCGGGGGTCTCTGTTCGATACAGCTGCATACCGCCGATCCCCAGCATCGGCAGAATGGCGACGGCCAGCACGATAATCCCCATGCCACCGAGCCATTGCAGCTGTTGGCGGTAAAATAAAATGGACCGGGGCAGGTGCTCAATACTGGTCAGAATGGTGGCTCCCGTGGTGGTCAAGCCCGACATGGACTCAAACAGTGCGTCGGTAATACTCAGTTCCGGGCTTTCCATCAGGAGAAATGGCAGTGAACCCACGGCCCCCAGGACAATCCAGAACAGTGCAGTAACCAGAAACCCTTCACGGGTGCGCAATTCATCCTTGATGTGCCGGAAAGGGAACCAGAGGAGGACGCCGAGCATGAGTGTCAACAGGAAGGTATAGATGAAAATGGCCATTTCCTGCTCTTGGTAAAGCAGCGCAACAACGATCGGGGGAAGGCTGGAGGTACTGAATAAAATTAACAAAATGCCCAAAATGGGAATAATAACCTGAAACTGCATGGTGCTCCTGCCTCATCCAGTACAAGCAGCACAAGCACCCGGCGATATGGAGAAAGAGATATACTGGGCACTTAAATAACCTGCCATGGTGGATTCTTATAATTGCTATAATAAATTCTGATTTTATGCAGTAGCAGATTACTCCCAAACCATAGGGAAAATAAAGGATGATGGGGTCTTGTTATATAAGAAAGTGGATTAAAAAATATTTTATTTACTTCCTTTAGTAATAAGTTGCAAATATTCTCTTTGTCCTTGTGAGGGGGAACTATTCTCTCTCATTCGCTCAGCAAAGTTTTTTACGTCCAGATGTTTCTGGCAATTTGACCGGAAAGTATGCTTTGCGAGAATTATCATCTTAATGGTTGATTTTGGCAGCGTTGCCTGATTTGTTTCTGTTCCAATCGTCTATTATTGGACAGCCTCCTGGCCCGGATATTTCATAAACGTGCTCCCGATCTTGCTTGTCCCTTGCTGCTCTAAGGGCGTTTTGCTCAGCCAAACTTACTCCCTTATAAAAGGGGGGAAAGGACACGAAACTCAGTTGGAGTTTTGATAATGTGAAAATGTTCTCCAGGACCAGTGATAGCGTGCAAATATGCTCTTTGATGGTCTGAAAGTGAGCTATCGTTTCTCATTCGACAAGCAAAATCTTTTACTGCCTGATGTTCCTTACAATGTACATGGAAAGTAAATTCCGCGGCCGCTTTCGTTGCCTTGATTGAGATCTTTGCCCGGTTTGTTGTTGGTCCAATAACCTTTAGTATTTTCTCAAGATATTTCTCTTCTCCGGTTGCAAAGAAACCTGACCACCAAAAATCAAGCTTGAGGGGGGACACTACAGTACTGTTAAACCATTTGGCCCGTTCAGAACTCCCTTCGAGAATCTCAGAGGCTAGCTCGCCACATTTAGATGATTGAATTGGCCAGTTGTTTTTTTCAGATATCAGGGCGATTGCAAAAGGAAGCTTATGCTTAAGGGATTCTTCTCCCGGGTCGAGACGGTCAAAAATCAGGTCTGCAAGCTTTTCAAACTGGCGAAATTTAGCTTCTGAAGGATCACGATAGAAATTCTCCAACAAGTCAAACAGTTCACACTCAGCCTGTTCAGTATCATTGATGGTAGCCGGATTGCTCATCAACGGTTCTCCACCGCTTGCTGAGCGGGCTGAGCTTTCATTATGGTCTGTTGTCGCCTCAGGCATGGCTGGCAAGAGGCGATGTGTCAGTTCCGGGTTGATGGTGTGACTGACATCTTGTGCTCTTGTGGTTGCGGTAATTAGGTAATTAACTGAACAGGTGTATCTGCTTTAATGGAAGCTTGTGGGCTCACTGTTTCTACAGGCCGACCAGCAGTGGAGCCTCTTTTATTGGGGTCAGTGCTCTGCTGGTCAGTTCCGATACTTGCAGGGCCAAGCGACGTGGCCGCCTTGCTGACCGTTAACGGATTACTTGTGTCCAAGGTTGTTTCCTGTCAATGCTATTTGTGTTTAACATCTTGGACATCAGTGGTCAAAAATAGTTCCCTGTGATGGATAACCACCAGGCAATGGTTTAAAAAAAACCAAGGCCAACCTGGAAGATTTGTTCAAGTTCACGGATTTTGCGTTTGTTGGTCAGGAACAGAATCACATGATCGTCGGACTCTATTCGGGTGGTATCGTGAGCAATCAGTACCTGATCATTACGAACAATAGCGCCAATGGTTGCGCCCTGGGGTAACTCCACTTCCTGAATGGTTTTACCTACCACTTTAGAACTTTGTTCATCACCATGGGCAATCGCTTCGATCGCTTCAGCTGCCCCTCTTCGCAGTGAGTGAACGTTCACTATATCACCGCGCCTGACGTGCTTCAGAAGACTGCCAATGGTGGCCAGCTGTGGAGAAATCGCAATATCAATTTCACCGCCTTGCACCAGATCCACATAAGCAGGGTTGTTGATCAGTGCCATGACCTTGCGGGCACCCAAACGCTTTGCCAGCATGGATGACATCACATTGGCTTCATCGTCATTGGTCAGCGCACAGAAGATATCGGTATCTTCGATATTTTCGCTGATCAGCAGATCTTTATCAGAGGCGTTGCCGCAGAACACCATGGCTCTGGTCAGTGTTTCTGACAGGAACTGGCAACGTTCCATATTGTGCTCAATGATCTTGACCTTGTATTGGTCTTCCGCTGCCTGGGCCAGGCGCAGGCCGATATTGCCACCACCGGCAATGATGATGCGCTTGTAGTCATCATCCAGTCGCTGAAGCTCGCCCATAACGGCCCGGATATCTTCACGGGCGGCAATAAAAAAGACTTCATCATCCACCTCGATCACGGTGTTCCCCTTGGGCATGATGGCATTGCCACGGCGGAAAATGGCCGCTACCCGGGTATCCACATTGGGCATGTGTTCACGGATATAACGAAGCTCGTGACCCACCAGCGGGCCGCCGTAATAAGCCTTCATGGCCACCAGCTGGACACGGCCCTCGGCAAAATCCAGTACCTGAAGGGCGCCCGGACGTTCCAGTAGCCGTTTGATGTAGTTAGTAACCACTTGCTCCGGGCTGATCAGTACATCAATGGGCAGTGCAGCATTGGCAAACAGGCTCTCATTTTTCAGGTAAGCCGCCTGACGGATACGGGCTATTTTGGACGGTGTGTGGAACAGTGTGTAGGCAATCTGACAGGCCACCATATTCACTTCATCACTGTTGGTGACCGCCACCAGCATATCGGCGTCATCGGCCCCGGCCTGTTTCAGCACCCCGGGAAACGATGCCTTGCCCTGGATGGTGCGGATATCAATTTTATCCTGCAGCTCGCGCAGTCGCGTGGCATCGGTATCGACCACGGTAATGTCATTTTCCTCACTGGCCAGGTTTTCTGCCAGTGTGCCACCCACCTGACCGGCACCAAGAATGATGATTTTCATTTAGGCATCCATCTTCACCATCAGGCTGTAAAAAAATCCGTCGCCTTTAGAGCTGCGGGCCACAGCCCCGCCGTTGTCCGGGCAACCGGGAAAAATCTGTTTGCCAAACCCGGTATTGTTACCCCATTGACCGTCAATGGGTAGTAATCTGGCATCCGGCGTATGGGACAAAAAGTGTTCAATTTGCAGATGGTTTTCCCGGGGCATGATGGAGCAAGTGGCATAGAGTAATGTGCCGCCGGGTTTCAGCAGCGGCCAGATAGCCTGCAGGATTTGTTGTTGCACTTGAGCCAGAGCCTCAATATCTTCTGGCTTTCTCAGCAGTTTGATATCCGGATGGCGACGGATAACCCCGGTCCCTGAACAGGGGGCATCCAGAAGAATGTGGTCGTATGGCTTGCCCGGGAACCAGCCGCCGGGATTGGTCGCGTCACCACACAGAACATTGGCGGTCAAACCCAGCCTTTGCAGATTTTCTGCCACTCTTTCCAGGCGAACACTGTCTGCATCCAGGGCATCAACGGTAATTTCCCGGTTCAGTTCCAGTAAATGACAGGTCTTGCCACCCGGCGCACAGCAGGCATCGAGAATATGATCACCGGGTTTCGCCCGGATCAGGGTTGCTGCCAGCTGTGCTGATTCATCCTGAACACTGACAGCCCCCTGATGAAACAGGGGCAGCTGGTCAACGGCACTGGGCCTGCCCAGAGTAATGGCCTGGGGGGCAATTTTGGACTGTTTCGCCGGTAGACAATCATCCAGCAGCTTTTTCAGGTATCGGGGGGGCTTGATCTTTTGTTCATTGACCCGAAGGGTCATGGGCGGAGGCTGATTATTCCCCGCAAGAATAGCTGGATAATCCTCTGGCCAGGCCTGTTTGATGGTATTGATCAGCCATTTCGGGTGCGACCAGCCACAAACCGGGCTGCGTTCTTTCAGGTCCTGCAAATCTTCAAACCGGCGCTGGGCGTTTCTGAGAATGCCATTGACCAGGCCCCTGGCCCAGGCTTTACCCATGGTCCGGGTCGCCTGTACTGTCTCACCAATGGCGGCATGGGGAGGAATGCGGGTAAAGAACAGTTGATAAAGGCCAACCAGAATCAGGTTGTGAATGTCCTGCTCTTTTTCTTTCAGGGGTTTCTCCGTCAAGAACTTGAGCCAGGCATCCAGCCGGTGGTAGTAACGGAGTGTGCCATAGACAAGCTCAGCCAGTAATGGCTGATCTTTTTTGGACAGTTTTTTCTGTAACGGTGGCAGTACACTGCTGAGTGATTCTCCGCGGTTGACCCGGGTAATCACTCGTGCAGCCAACTGCCGAACAGAAGATTGTTTAGCCATATCAGGTAAAAAGCGCCTGACTGAACTGTTTTCCGGTGCTGAACATTGCTTTTTTGCTGTTCAGCAGCTCCTGTACCGACATTGCCCGGCTTCCGGCCAACTGCAGCCTTTTGATGCGAACGGTGCCTTCACGGCAGGCAATATCCAGGCCATCTTTATCAGCCTTGATCAGGGTTCCCGGCGCTGCGGTTGCGGTTTCTTCCAGGGCTACCGCTTCCCAGATACGGATATTCCTGTCATCCAGCGTGGTAATCGCCACAGGCCATGGATTGAATGCCCGAATCTGTCGGTCCAGAGCCTGTGCTGATTTCTGCCAGTCCAGCCGTGCTTCCTCTTTGCTCATCTTGTGGGCGTAGGTCGCCAGGTTGTCATCCTGTTTTTCCGGACGAATATTGCCACAGGCAATACCATCAAGTGACTGAATGAGAGCGGGCTGACCCACTGCAATCAGTCGGTCATGAAGGTCGGACGCGGTATCCGTTGGATGGATGGGGCAAAAGGCTTTGAGCAACATGTCGCCAGTATCCAGTCCGGCGTCCATCTGCATAATAGTAACACCGGATTCAGTATCACCCGCTTCAATCGCTCGCTGAATAGGCGCTGCCCCGCGCCATCTTGGCAAAATGGAGCCATGCACATTAATGCAGCCCAATGTTGGGGTATCGAGAACCTGCTGTGGCAGAATCAACCCGTAGGCAACAACCACAATCAGATCTGCATTCAGGGCCGCAAGTTCCCGCTGCGTGCCTTCATCCCTTAGGAACTTTGGCTGGAAAACGGGAATATTGTGGGCCAGAGCCAAGGATTTGACCGGTGAAGGCATGAGTTTCTGACCACGTCCCGCTGGCCTGTCAGGCTGGCTGTAGACAGCGATAACCCGGTGCTGGCTAGCCAGAATGGCCTTAAGGTGTGCACTGGCGAACTCGGGGGTTCCGGCAAAGATAATTCGAAGGCTTTTCATCAGTGTTTTCTTTTGCCAAGCTTTTTCCGGATACGGTCCTGTTTCAGGCGGGACAGTGTGTCGATAAACAGTTTACCTTCCAGATGATCCAGCTCGTGCTGGACACAGACTGCCGCCAGTCCGTCATAATCCCGGGTGTACTCATTACCATCGCGATCCAGTGCCGTCAGTCTTACTTGCGCGTAGCGATCCAGCAGTTCATAAAAGCCGGGTACTGACAGGCAGCCTTCCTGGAGGTCGGACTTTTCATCGTCGATGGGTTCGTAGCCGGGGTTGATAAGCACCTGGGGCTCATTGCCCTGTTCAGAAAGATCCATCACCACGATGCGCAGGTGAATATCCACCTGGGTTGCCGCCAGGCCGACGCCCCTGGCGTCGTACATGGTCTCGAGCATGTCATCAACGATCCGTCGAATGCCGTCATTGACCTCAGCTACGGGCTTGGCCACCGTACGTAGTCTTTGGTCAGGATATTCAAGTATTTCCAGTAGAGCCATCAGTGATCTCAGGTTGACGCCGTCAGCGAATGATGCCGTCAGCGAATAATGAAGTAGATTAACGTTTTATTATATCTGCAAATTCAGTCTGTACCTAGGAGGCTGTCTGAGAATAGCGCCCGTAGCGAGGACGACAGAAAATTGAGGATAAAAATTCGGTTTT
>NZ_JAHHPO010000444.1 GCF_024606365.1 Endozoicomonas sp. ONNA2 | reverse complement strand
TTCCTTACCAGCTTGGTGGGCTGGTTTGGCTGGGTTCACAGAATAGTTACCCGGAATCCAGCGAAGAAACACAGCGGACTTGTATCGGGTCTCCGGCAGCGGCGACAACAAACGACTGGTCTGCAAGGACTGCGGCAACAGTTGCACCCTGAAATCCAACCGGGGTGTTTATAAAGAATATCGACGCCTGACCCGGGATCTGGACCGCGCCGGTCGAACGTTTTGCCCGCGGGATCAGTGCGAGAACCAGCAATACGCTTACCAGGCCCATCCTGAGCGTTATCAGCGCCGGGGCCGGACGCCAGAAGGGCGGCGCCGGATCAGCTGCAAGCTCTGCCATAAATCCATTGTCATCTCCGATCATCGTCGGGAAAAATTACGCACCAAAACCTTCAAGGACCTGTCGGTGTTCCGGATGATTGTTAACCAGGCGCATTTGCGTGCCATTGCCCGGGTTAACAACACGTCGATGCAGTGGGTATACCAGTCCATTGATCGCATTTATCGCCAGTGCGTGATGTTTTCTGCACACCGGGAGCGCAAGCTGCAAAAGGCGATAACGGGTAGCAAGGTGAACATTGCCGTTGATCAGCAGCTGTTCACAGCCAATTGGTCAAATCGAGAAGACCGGCGGGTCACTGTGATCCCGGCAACTACATCGGTGGACAACCGAACTCGCTATTGTTTCGGCGCGCACTTGAGCTTTGACGGCGATCTGCAACGAGAAGCCCTGGAAGCGGCGGCAGAGGATTGCGGAGATCTGGATAAGCCAGCCTGGGCTCGGGAGCATGCTCAGTACTGGTTGAACGTGGATTACACCCTGAGCCTGCAACAGGCAGCTGAGCGAAAGCGGCGTAAACGCGGTCTTGACCCAGCGCCAGAGGAACTCATCCCAGGCCCGGGCGAGCTAATGAATGCAGAACATAAGCTTCCGGACCATGGCGCGCAGATCCATTCTGCCTACACGCTAATGGCGCACTTTCGATATCTGGCAGAGGTATGTACCCATGCCGAGCTCATTGCCTTTTCCCTAGACCGGGAGCCCGGCATTCAACGAGCGTTTATCTCAGCGCTTGGAGATCGCGTAAACCACGGCGACTGCTTTGGGTTTCTGGTGAAATACGAAAAAGGGATGGGCAATGATGTCCGTCGCAACCTGGTGGGCCGGGGCGCGCTCCTGCTGCATAAACTGGCTGGCTACGAGGTGCAGGATGTCAGCGAGGCCAATGAGATCAAGGCGCAGTTCCTGGAAACCCGGCTGCTGGAGCAAGGTCATGATGCCTGGATTGAAAACCCGTTTCACACCATTTCAGAGCCCCACCGGACCACCCGGCTGATTACCGGCAAACAGGCGCCTTCATCACGTCGTTTGGCCTGGCTTCATCTGTTCAGCTCTCTGCACGGCGTTGACAGCTTGTTTAACGCCACCCGTCGCTCACTCTCTTACCTGGAGCGAGCCATTGCCAAAGAGTCCAATGAGGGGAGACCCTGGACCGGTAAGCAACCTTATAATGTCAACATGATCCAGCGTGTTCTAACCATCCACCGCTGTTATTACAACTTTATCAAAGTGGGTAACGACGGAAAGAC
>NZ_JAHHPO010000443.1 GCF_024606365.1 Endozoicomonas sp. ONNA2 | reverse complement strand
GCAAGCAGACCTTTAGTCTTGCTGCCACCTTGCCTTGCCAGCTGATGGGGGGAGTTCGACCTCCGGCACCTTCCCGGGACGCAGCGAACCCTGGCCAATTCCGGGTCAGCACCCTGTTCCAGCAGCGTCGCCAAAATATGCCTGTAACTTTTCGAGGCGGCGGCGTAAAGCGGAGTCTCCCTGTTTTTGTCGGTGCTATTGACCAGTGCATTGGTGAGTTCGGCCATTTCTGACGGTGGAACTAAAGTGATGACTGACAGTATATAATCGACAATCCGCCCAAAATTACCTTGTACAGCAATGAGGAGCGGCGTAGCACCCCGGGCGTCAGTAGCATTCACCACTTGCCTGACTACCTTGCTCCGCTCGTGTTCCGGTATCACTGAAACAGTATCCAGCATTAACTTGATGATCGAACTACGGCCGAGGCTGGCAGCCAAATGGAGCGGCTGCCAGTTGCCCTTGCCCTGCTTTTCAGGGGCCAGTACCCCGATTATGGTATCGGCTCTTTGGGCCTCTGGTACCAAACTCAGGGACTGCATGAAGAGGTGTACCATCTGGTCATCGCCTCTTTTAATGACTGAACACAGCGGTGTTTCGCTATCTTTGCGGGCAGCATTCATAACCGCCACCAGCGCCCGGCTGATATCAGTTTCGGGCAACGCCAGCAGGCATTTCAAGAAAGTTCCCGCCACCTTCACATTGGCATTCAGAGTGGCAAAGTAAAACGGGGTTGTTTTTTTGTCAAAGCGAAGTGTCATCAGATTGATGGCAACATCTGCCTTTTCTGCTTCCGATAGATCCTGCAAGGCCGTATCAAGCAGATATTTTGTGGCTTCAACATGCCCTTCATTGGCAGTGATGTGCAGTGGAGAAACCGGGTGTTTAGAGATGCCAGACGGGGCCGTTTGAGACACCAGAGCCGGGTCTTCGTTCAGTAACGCCTTCATCCAGTTCAGGTTACCGTTACGGCTGGCGGCTAGTATTGGTGCCTCGCTAAACCGGTTTGATTGGTCATCCCTATCGCTGATTCCGGTGCTTGTTGGCGCCAGATCCTGCAAGGGGATGTCTTCGGTAGCCTCATCAGGCTTTGGATGGGAACAGGGAGGGCCGCTCTGGATTGAATACATAAATAGGAACCTGCTGATATTTAAGTGGAGGAAGAACGTTTAGAACTCATGAGTAGCTGTTTCTGCTGCAGCCGCAGTTTGGCAAGACTGCCCGGAGGTGACTTGAAGGCTCAAACTCATTTACCATTGTGCCCCTTGTAACACCCCAATTACGTGCCAAAAGGAGTCAGGCTTGAGCCTTGTTATAACCCCGGAAGAGTTGTTTTTTGATGCCAGACATATCTGGCATCCATATAGTAAGACCATCGATGGGGTGGATATGTTCCCGGTGGTTGGGGCAGAAGGTGTTTATTTACATCTGAATGATGGCCGCCGGATTATTGATGGCATGTCTTCCTGGTGGTGCATGGTGCACGGCTATAACCATCCTGAAATGAATGCGGCACTGAAGCGTCAGATTGATGATTTCTCTCATGTTATGTTTGGTGGTCTGACCCATAAACCGGCCATTGACCTGGCGAAAAAACTGGTAGCCATGACGCCCGAACCGATGCAAACGGTGTTCTTTGCCGACTCCGGCTCTGTGGCGGTTGAGGTCGCCATCAAAATGGCCATGCAATACTGGATTGCCCGGGAACGACCTGAAAAAAACAAGATGCTCACCGTCAGGGGTGGGTATTACGGCGATACCACCGGAGGCATGTCGATTTGTGATCCCGATGGCGGCATGCACCACTGGTTTACCGGCATCCTGCCGCTGCATTATTTTGCCCCCCGCCCTGAGTGTGGTTTTGCTGAAGCCTGTGAAGAAAGGCATATTGCTCAATTGCAACAGATACTGGATCAACAGGGAAACCAGCTGGCGGGGGTGATTATTGAGCCCATTGTGCAGGGTGCCGGCGGCATGTATTTTTACTCCCCGCAATATCTGACTCGTCTGCGCCAGCTGTGTGACGACTATGAGGTTTTGCTGGTGCATGACGAAATTGCCACAGGGTTTGGTCGCACCGGGAAGCTGTTTGCCTGTGAACATGCGGGCGTTGTTCCGGATATCATGTGCGTCGGCAAGGCCCTGACCGGTGGTTATATGACCATGGCGGCAACCCTGTGTTCAGAGCAGGTCAGCCACACCATTTCTGAACACGGTCCGTTTATGCACGGACCCACCTTTATGGCCAATCCACTGGCCTGTGCTGCCGGTAATGCCAGCCTTGAGATCTTATCCAGAGGCGCATGGCGTGGCCAGTTGACGGCGATTGAACAGGCACTCAGGGAAGGCTTGATGCCTTGTGCTGACCTGCCTGTTGTCGCTGATGTCCGGGTGTTGGGTGGTATTGGGGTCGTGGAGTTGCAAGAACCGGTGGTGGTGGCTGCAATCCAGCCGTTGTTTGTTGCCGAAGGCGTTTGGGTCCGGCCTTTTGGCCAGCTGGTTTATGTGATGCCGCCCTACGTTATTGCCAGCGATGAGCTAAAAGCACTGTGCAGCGGCATTTGTCGAGTGCTTCATCGGGTCAGTTTATGAAATATCCGGGCTAAACCGGTTTGCCTCAAGTCTGGTGGCCAGCTAACGTTTATCTTCATTATTAATAGTTTCCAAGGAGTATCACTCATGGGCGCAGGCCTTCCCAAAACCCCGGAACAGTTCCACAAAATTCCCCATGCACGGCTGGCGATTATCGGTAGCAGTTGGCACAGTGACTGTGTCGATGCCATGATCAACCGGGCGCAAAAAGAGCTGCTGGCGCTGGAGGTCAAGCCGGGGAATATCTCTATCCACAAAGTCCCGGGTTCCCTGGAACTGCCGCTTGCGGCACGAATTCTGTTTGAGCAAGACCCTGACCTCGATGCCATCCTGGCGTTCGGGGTGGTTCTAAAGGGGATCACCAGTCATGATGAGATGGTGCTGCATGGTGTATTTGAAGGCTTTATGGCAGTAACCGAGCGCTTCGGAAAACCTGTGATTAATGAAGTGATCGGGGTGGACAGCATTCAGATGTAA
>NZ_JAHHPO010000442.1 GCF_024606365.1 Endozoicomonas sp. ONNA2 | reverse complement strand
CGTACTGATGTTTCAAGCTGATGGCCTGCTGGTGCCAGTGGCTGGCAGATTTTTTACGTAGTTTCTGGAGTGGTTTTGGTGCCTGCAATGGCTTGAATTATGGGTCTTTTTTTATTTGACGATGTTTATCTATTTAGCAAAGCGGTTGTGACTGTGAGTTATTGTTCCCTACGGGCGCTACCCGCTTCCCGCCAGCCGCTTCCCGAAAAAGATATGCTCTGTGCTTTAACGGGCGGCTGGGAGCGTTCTTCATTCCCACAAAACCCATAAAATTCATGTAAACTCTGCCGTTTTTTCAAAACACCCCCGGACAGTGGTAATGGATGGTATCGATTTTCTCTGGCAGCAGGTTACCGGCCAGATGGCGGATGAAATGCAGCTTGTGGACAGCAGCGAAAATGACGATGCCATCAGTTGTTATTGCTGTGGCAGGCCATCGGGTGAATGGGGTGTGCCTTATTATCAGCTGCGTATTGATACCTACCTGACAACGGATGTGCCTATCTGCGCTCCCTGTAATGCCCTGTTTCATGGCTCCTATCGGTATATGGGTATTGAGAAGGGTACGCCAGAAAAGCCGCTGGTCCCCGGCAAACTGGGTATGCTGGTTGGTTGCGGTTTGATTGTGACGCAACAGCAGAACCTTTTGTTAACCAACCCTGGCTGGGATAAACGACTCAGGGTAGCGACTCAGCCTCTGTTTGAGTTGCACCAGGTCAGTGGTAAAGGTGCCATGGAGTATGCCTGCCAGTTGATTGGTGGACTCAGTGAGAAGGCGTTTCCACTTTTGTATATTTCGGATATTGGCCGGAAGAAAGCCGAGTTGGTGATGAACCTGAAACTGACCCTGAGCAAGGCGCAGATTCAGGTCTGTTCCGGTGAGTTGGTGTTTCGGATTAATACGGAGCTGTTGCATGCCATACGGGAAATGCAGCAGGCCGATAAAAGTGGCTGGAAAAAGCTGGAGCGTTTTATCGTTAACGGTTGTCATGGTCGTATAGCGCCCAGTGATGAAGGGCTCCATGCGTTTCTCTCGGGCAATCCTGAAGCGTTGGCGATTGCCAGATGTTTGCCTGCTGATCCACATGAAAAACTCCAGTTGATGAAAATTTTATAGGAGCGCTTCCCGCTGCCCGCCTCCCGCTGCCCGAAAAAGATAAGACTGGTGCTTTTACGGGAAGCGGGGAGCGGGCGGCGGGAAGCGACAAAAAATGATATATGAATTTGTTGTGCGCAGTGAAACGCCACCTTACCAGCTTTATAAACTGCATCAGGAAGTGATGGATGTGGTTTGTGGTGGTGGGCTTGGGTTGAATAAGGAAGCTGCCCGGCCACTTTGGCGATCCCATCCCTCTGTTAAAAGCAGTAGCGGTGGCAGTTTGCTGCTGGTTCGTTCTTCAAAGCCGCCTTTGGGTGAGGTGAGCAGGGTAAAGGAGCAGGCTGTTCGTTTTGAGGCGGGTGAGCTGCGGAAATTTAACTGTCGGTTGAACCTTTCCAGCCGTGTTTGGGTGGAGCAGCACGGTTTTTTAACCAAAGATCTGAATAAAGGGCTGGAACAAGATCGGGAAAAATGCCGCAAGAAAGTAGAGAAGAGCCTTGCCCCATCGGAGGTGGAACCCTGGCTCAGGCTCCTGCTTAATCAGAACGGAATGACGTTGCAGAATGCCGCTATTGTCAGCCAGAACCGGGTGCAGTTGAAACCGCGCCACTTTATTAATGCGGCGGATATTGTCTTTGTTACCCGTGTTGCTGACCCTAAGCTGGCAGAAGAGGCTTATTGTCGGGGCATTGGGCGTAAACGGGCGTTTGGCTTTGGACTGTTGGTAGAGGCGGAATGAAAAGCTTTTTCACCACAAAGACACAAAGGCACAAAGTTTTTTTGAGTTTGTCTGCGCTACGCGCAGCAAACAAAATAAGTCTTCCTTTGTGTCTTTGTGCCTTTGTGGTTCAAAAAAAGAACCTGATGCTATGACGAACTGTAATGATCTCACTCTAACCAACCTAATAGACCGCATTTTTACCGAAGGCGGTCTGCTGTCAGAGTTGTACGATATGGAGTACCGGGAGCAGCAGCACCATTATGCCCTGGACGTTTGCCGGTGGCTGCAGCTGGAACAACCCTCGGTGGCCATGCTGGAAGGGGAGACCGGCATTGGCAAAAGCCTTGCCTATTTGTTGCCTCTGGCGGTTCATCTCTCGTTGTCCGGACAGCGGGCGCTGATCTCTACTTATACAGTGCATCTGATTCATCAGCTGAACGATGATAAGGAGAAGGTCCGGCGTATTCTTCAGCATCTTCAGCTGCGGCCGGTGACGGTGGCTAATCGTCTGGGCCGGGCTCAGTATATTTCCGCCAGTCGCCTGTTGGCACTGGCAGAAACCACCGAAGATGCCGCCAGTAAACAGCAACTGCTGGCACTGCATAAGAAAATCAGCAAGCAGTATGGCCCCCATATTTATGTGAAATACTGGTCGGAAAATGCCGCCGGTGTTCACCCGGGCGATACGGCCTCGGCCATTGCCCTGACGGAACATTGCTCCGCCGACGATGCCCACTGGTACCATGCCGACTGTGAAGCGGCCAGCCATGCGGATATTGTTTTGACCAGTCATACTTGTTCGATGCTTTATGCGAGGGGGGTTCCTGTCTTTGGTGGGGCGCTTCCCGCTGCCCGCCGCCCGCTTCCCGCA
>NZ_JAHHPO010000441.1 GCF_024606365.1 Endozoicomonas sp. ONNA2 | reverse complement strand
ATTTTAAGGATGGAATTTTAAATAAGTTGCTCCTCTTGAACACAACCTTGAAGTGTTACGCATCTTCCAAATCAATTTCATCAGAAGGCTGATTGAAGCAACCCATTCCCTCGTGATTATCATCGCTTGCTCTTATGTACTAACTTAAACAAGGTGTTTAACTGCAATCGTATCAGGCAAATAAAATTCATGATGTTAGATCAGCTATCAAGGCTCACAAGGCTCACAGCTGCGCTTGATGCGCAAATGACGATGGGTAACGGACAAACAACAGAACTAACGACAAACCGGGATGCATTCGGGCGATGTGTCAGAGGATTCAGGCTGACACATCAGCAGCTACATCTACGTGGCGGGAGCGACTCCCCTGCGGCGAATGTGCCAGGAAGCAGTGAGGACTCCAGGGACCCGGTCTTTCAACTGAAGCGTTACCAGGCGAGCCCTTTAACCAGGCTGGATAAGTTCGATCAATCTGATAGCTCTGGCGCAGACGGATACTGCGTAGTGGATGCGACCCGATTGCACAATACAATGATTATGCTCAATAAAAGTATTCCAAAATTAATCCAGAAAATCAGTCAGATTACCCTTAACAGAAATTTGTCAACCTTGTCGGAACAGATTCAGCGTTGCTGTTTTAATTGCATATACGTGCAGGATTTATTGAAACTGGATAAACCGCTGAGCAATGGCTGCAATGTCAAAACACTGGAAAGGTGGATGCTCCAATTAGATGATCAGCTTGTGGAGTGTTTACTCAGTTACCAGCCAGACTCAGAGGATGAACAGCAAGAGCTGTTTGCTATGTGTATTTGGTATATGAACCTGCTGCTGATTTCTGAAAGGAGTCAGAGTGCCAACATTCTGGTTATCAGTCGCAAGCTGGCCACCCTTTTACAGGATGGCTCAATCCAGAGTATTGACAAAGAGAGAGCCAGGCTGCGTATTTCCAATACCTTTTCAACCGATGATCCTCCAATGGACGATGAGAGACTGTCTCGGATTATTTTTGGCGAAATAGCAAGTGCTTTAAAAAATATCCGCTGTCTCAGTCTTGATAGTGCCAAATGTGAAAAGCTGCTGAACATAGTTGAACAACTGTTTACTACAGATCCGCTGTTCCAATTGAAGCAAAATGCTGAGGATTTGCACACTGAATGGCAGGAGCTAAAGGAGAATTTGGTCAGCTTGACCAAGTTTATGACCCAGAAACTCAATGCCAAACGACTGGATTTTATTAACGATGGCACATTCAATGAGTGCGATATGCTTTTGTCTATGTTCTGCTGTCTTGGTTTTTGGCCAAGCGCATTGTGCTCGCCGGACATTGGCCTGATAGCTTTGTCGAGGCTATACCAGCACCGGTCATTATCATCTGTCAAGGTGCTGTTGACAAAAATCCAGGAAGTGATCTGTGAGGGGAACCAGGAGAATTCGGCGTTGTATGCCCTTATGGCGTTTCTGTTGGATAATCCCAGTGAGGATAATTTTACCAAGGTCAAGAATAATGACCTGAGATACTATCTGAAAAGTCTGATTTTTTATCTGGACCGACGGGAAGATGATGCTTTGAGCCAGGCGGGCCTATCCCGCTTGCCAGAAGCCTTTTGGTTGCTTGGCAAAATCCATAGGGACAAAGGCGAGTTGACTCAAGCCATTGCCAGTACTCAATCCGCCATTATCCGTGGTGTGGAAGCTGGTAAACTGGAGCTGGCCCTGATGTTGTTAACATTCCCGGAACCGGACCAGTTGAAAATTTCCGGTTTACTCAATGATGTGATGGAACACTATGGGAATTTAGGTGCAATCAAGCTGCAGATTGAGCTGGCAGAGATTCGCGACAGCCTGGAGTTAACTGCCACAGAAAAGGCTCTGGCGAATCCTCCCACATTAAACGATGACTGGCTCCTGAGTGATGAGAAGCCAAAACGGTCATCCGCTGTGGCTCATCGAAATAGAACCAAAGGCAAACGTTATAAACTTAAAAGATCGGGTCCCGGGCCAGGCAAAGGGGAGTGTGCAGCGAGCAACGCCAGCCACAAAACAGGGAGGGTTGATCAAGCAGGCGATGCTGAAAACCAGCCATCAGTGGCTATTTCTCCAGCCGTTGTGGCACAGTCGCAAACCCGATGGCTGTCACGATACGACATGGCGATCCTGAGTCTGTCGGTTACTCACGCGATATCCTGCCGGGGTTATGATTATGCCTATCAGCAGCTATTGGCAGCCAATGAGAAAATCGACTGGGATTTTCAACGAGCCACCATTGCCCGGATGGATTTGTGGCGTCTACGGGAGTTGGCCAACGACCGGCAGCACTTGCAGTTGTTAAGTCAATCCGTTCAGGCAGGGGAGAAAACCTTTGAATTCTCTGTGATACCCCAGAGCAGCACACTGCTTGACCCGTTTGGGTTGACCCGCAATGAGAGCATTACCCTGGCCGCCGATGCTTGTGTGACCCGTGATGCGCTGCGTACTCTGGCGATCGATAAAGCATTGGGCTGGCTCTGCTTTCTCCATTGCGAACCGTTGACAATGGGCGAACTCAAACAGCGATGGCAAGATCATCCGCTAGAGACCGCCAAACAACAGTTAAAAGATTTTGAGCACAGTCTGTCCATCGCGTTTACTACTGCTTCTTTTCTGTCAACGCTTGGGCACCTTCACGGGGATATCGCCCGGGACCGTGCTGATGGTAACGAGGAGAGGCGGCGGATCAAGACATTGGCGGCAGCGTTTTACGAAGCTGCCAATCAGTTCAATGAATGGCGCAGCCGCCTGAAAAATGATGGCGTATTAAATAACCGGATCGCCAGGGCCACCCCCTTGGGTAACCTGCAAAAAATTCGCACAATGCAAGTCAGGCAAGGAAAAATGGCAAACCAGCCGCCGCCATAACAAAACATCTCATACCAGCAGTGCTCCCGCTGATTGACTCAACCGGCAATGACCCAAAACGGAAAGAACGAAACCTGTCTAGTGGAACAGCGGTTGGCATGGTTGGCATGGTTGGCATGGTTGGCAATAAAGAGTACTTCCTGACCAATGCAAATTGACGCTAACTGCGCAATTACTTAGAATGCCGATCTTTTGCCGATCCATCAAAATGAGTAACCACGATGAAAAGAACTTTCCAGCCAAGCAACCTGAAGCGCAAGCGTAACCACGGCTTCCGTGCACGCATGGCTACCAAGAACGGTCGTGCGGTAATCAACCGTCGTCGAGCCAGGGGCCGCAAGCGTCTGTCAGCCTGATCAACTGCCTGTGGCTAAAACTCCCGTGGCTATGAGAGTACCAGTGTGAGCCTACCTTTTGGCCGTGAATCACGGCTGTGCTCCTCGGCTGACTTTAAACAGGTATTTGATACAACGGATATCAAGGTTTCCAGCAGACAACTTCTGATACTGGCAAAAGCCAATAAGCTTGGCCGGGCCAGACTGGGGCTGGTGGTTGCCAAAAAAAATATTCGTACTGCCGTTGGCCGAAACCGGGCCAAACGTCATATTCGGGAAACCTTTCGTCTGCAACAGGACGAAGTCGGTCACCTGGATGTTGTTGTTTTGGTCCGCAAGGAATTCAGTGATCTGAATGACCGTGATCTGAACCAGCTACTCAACCAGCAGTGGCAAAGGTTGCAACGAAAGCTGCACAAATGGGAAGCGACGGCATAACGTTTGGCCGGGCTGTGAAAATGAAGGCATATATATGGGCAGGTTAGCAAATATTCCCCAGGCATTATTGATCGGGCTAATCAAGCTATATCGCTATGCACTCAGTCCTTTGATACCCAATCGGTGCCGCTTTCACCCCTCTTGCTCTGCCTACGGCCTGGAAGCCTTAAATCATCATGGTTTTCTGACTGGTAGCAAGCTTATCTTGCTCCGACTACTGAGGTGCCACCCCTGGCATCCAGGAGGATTTGACCCGGTACCGGAAAAAGATTCTGGTGATCATCGGACACAATCAGACAATCATATTCATTCACCTGAATGTGTGGCGCGGAACTCATGGATTTCCAAAGAACACTCCTGATCGGCGCTATTGCTGTGGTTGGTGTTTTAACACTGCAGCAATGGAATGAAGACTATCCCGGTACGCCGAAGTCGGCATCCGTCACTCAATCCGTATCGAGCAGTCAAGCGGGTTCTGATATGCCGTCGTTGAATGATGGCAACGCTATTCCCTCCACCGACGAGGGCACTGTAAAGCCTTCTGCCCAGCTTATCAGCGTCAAAACCAATACCATCGATGCGCTGATTGATCCGGCCGGCGGAGATATTATCAGCCTGACCCTGCCGCAATATCCTTCATTGTTGCCAGAAGACGGTGAGCCAACGGTGCCTTTTCAGCTTCTGGTGAACAGCCCGGACTGCCAGGGAGAAACCACCTGTGTATTCACTGCACAAAGTGCGCTGGCAAAAACCGATGGCCCGGACGCGAACAACCTTCGCGGGATCTACCACGTGAAGCAAGCCAATTACACCCTTGAGGATGGTGAGAACACCTTGAATGTTGATCTTTACAAAAACACCGACGGGGTCGACATTACCAAAACCTTCTCCTTTTACCGCGACAGCTATGATGTCCTGGTGAATTACAAGATTGTCAATAACAGCGACAAGGTGTGGCGCGACCAGTTTTATGCCCAGCTGAAACGGGATAACTCAGAAGATCCAAGTCAGCTTGACGCCAAGGCACCAATGAATACTTATCTGGGCGCGGCGGTTCGTTCTAATGCTGAGCCGTACACCAAACTGCCGTTTGATGAGTTTTCTGAGAAGCCATTCGCCCAGAGGGTTCAGGGCGGTTATGCCGCCATGCTCCAGCACTATTTTGTCAGCGCCTGGATTCCCGACCAGCAGCAAGCCCATCAGTATTACACCAAGCAGAACAAAGATGGCTACCACTTCGTTGGCTTCTATGACGACGCCATCGTGGCCAAACCGGGTGAAACCATCGAGACCGGGGCAATTTTGTATGTTGGCCCGAAGAACCAGGAAAACCTGAAGTCCCTGTCGGATGGCCTTGAGCTGACCGTTGACTACGGCATGCTCTGGTTCCTGGCCCAGCCATTGTTCACCATCCTGAAGTGGATTCACTCCCTGGTGGGTAACTGGGGATGGTCGATCATTCTTCTGACGGTACTGGTCAAGGCGATATTCTATCCATTGAATGCCACCAGCTTCCGATCCATGGCGAAAATGCGCAAGCTGGGGCCAAAGCTTCAGGAGATGAAAGAGAAGTATGGTGACGATCGCCAGAAAATGTCCCAGGCCATGATGGAGCTGTACAAGAAGGAGAAGGTTAACCCCATGGGGGGCTGTCTGCCGATTCTTGTCCAGATGCCGGTATTCATCGCCCTGTACTGGACCCTGCTGGAGTCGGTGGAGTTGCGTCAGGCACCATGGCTGGGGTGGATTCACGATCTTTCCCAGATGGACCCCTATTTTATTCTGCCACTGATTATGGGGGCTTCGATGTTCATTCAGCAGCTGCTGAACCCGACACCACCAGACCCCGTGCAGGCTAAAGTGATGAAAATGATGCCGGTGATCTTCACCTTCTTCTTTCTGTTCTTTCCGGCGGGTCTGGTTTTGTACTGGGTGACCAACAACGTGCTGTCGATTATCCAGCAGTACATCATTACCCAAAAAATCGAAAAAGAAGGCCGGGAGGCTGTCCGGGAATAGCGCCTGAATTTTCTACAGTTACCCATGGCTGAACCGATAAACAGTTAGTGACTGGGGCTTCCCACGTTGAGCTAACTGGATAAGATCAGCAACATGATAAAAAAACTGATAAGCACAGCCATAGTAAGCAGTGTTATCGGGAGTGCATCGGCCAACCCTGAGCTGGGGTATATGACGATTGGTACTGATCAGTACCAGCTATTCAATGCAACTATTGCCATTGATGCCCTGCCGTCAGAACTGAACAATAAGAAGCTCAAAGTAAAGCTTGGGTCCATTACCGACTTTCACCGGCATAATGTTGAGTATGACAAAGAGGTTTCCAGCCTGCGCTTTAAAGTATCCAGGGGGAGTGATGGCAAGCCGCAGATCAGGGTTCGCTCTGTTCGGGAAATTACTGCCAGCCAACTGCAGGCTGTAATCAAGTTGACCGTGGGAAGCCAAAAAATATATGGCATCTATGATTTCAAGTTAACGCCCGGCAGAAAACGGCAGGTCACCTTAAATCTGCTTAATACTGACCATAAGCCTGAGCGGTCCCTGATTGGCGAACAGCCGACACTGACTGCCAAAAAAAAGTACTCTACTGTTTATCCGTTGCCCTCTGAAACCAGAGTTACTGCTCTGGAAAAAGAAGTTCATGCTACAGCTGGGCATTATCGGGTAAGAAAGGGTCAAACCATCAGTGGAATTGCCATGGAGCTGTTGCCTCGCTATCCGGAGGTTGCAAGCTGGAAGGCCTTGATGACCAAGTTGGCATTCCTGAATCCAGAGGCATTTATTAATGGTGATATCAATAAACTGCGAGCTGAAGCCAAACTGAAATTACCCGGAATTGCTCAGGCAGTTAGTAAAAATCTTTCAGAAAAGTCACAGTTTGCATACAGTAATTCTCCCTCGGACACCCCACCAGTCCAGGGTATAAGCTCAACAATTATCATCAAAGATCTGCCAGAAGCGCTTGCAGGTAAAGATAATCTCAAAGTTCAGCTGGGCTCTATTACCGATTATTACCGGCAAGGGATCGATTATGATTCGCAGGTTAGCGATCTTAAGTTTGAAATAGCCGCCAATAGCCGCCAGGAAACAGTGATCAAGGCGAATCTGATAGGTGAAATCAGTGCAACGCAGTTGATTGCAGTGGTGAAGATATCTGCCGGTAGAAATAAAGTCTATGGCCTGTATGAGCTGCGTGGGCAACAAATTACTTTCAACCTGTTGGATACAAAAACCGGTAAAAAGCCACAAATTGTAAAAAACTCCCCTTCTGTAAAAACACCTTATGAAGTCGCCAATAAGCAGGCACTCGAAGAGCTGCGCAATAAACTGAAGAGTTATGAGCAGGCAAAGATGCCTGATAATAAGGACATCTGGTCGTCGCAGGCTAATGGTGACGCCGCCAGAGCAACGGCGCTGGAAGCATTGCGCAAGAAATTCGCAGAGTATAAACAGGCGCACAAAACTGCAACCAAAAGCCGTTACTACAATGCAGCAAATCAGGAAAAGGCTCAAAAGGCAGGTTATCAACCCTTTTCGATGTCAGGGCAAAAAACGTATCAGGTTGTTAAAGGTGACACCCTGAGCACTATTGCCGTGAAGCTAAGCAAGTCTGCTCCGGGCGGTTGGAGGGGGGTAATGAAACGTCTGGCGAGCAACAACCCCGGGGCATTTATCGGTGGTGATATTAACAAGATACGCGCAGGCACTGTGTTAAACCTCCCGGCAGCAGGTCATTATAATGCCCGGACTGGCGACAACTTGATGACAGGTGAGAAAACTTACCGGGTTGCCAGAGGTGACACCCTGAGCACTATCGCCGTGAAGTTAAGCAAGACTAATCCGGGCGGTTGGAGAGGGGTAATGAAACTGCTGGTGAGAAATAACCTGGGCGTATTTATCGGCGGCGACATTAACAAGATACGGGCAGGAACGCTGTTAAAACTCCCTGAAGCCAGTGAATATAACCATCTTTATAAAGTAGCGGCGGGTGACAATGCCAGCACGATTGCCTGGCGAATGCGGTATCAATACCCCCAGCCTGATGGTTGGCGAGGGGTTATGCAACAGATCGTTCATATGAACCCTGAGGCTTTCACTGGCGGTAATCCAGACAAACTTCTGGCCAATGAAATACTGGTTATGCCCTACTCTGGAGGTGTCAAGATTAAGGCTGAATATCAGGAATTGCCCGGGAAACAATTAGCAAGAAAGAAATCAGGCATTGATCATTCCAGCAAGCGACAAAAAACACGGCAAAAGTTGGCAAAAATAGTCAGAAAGAGATCCACCCTCTCTCAGCAGCCAGCAAAAGCCCGGACACCAAATACCAATAACGGTCAGTGGGTAAAATCGTATCAGACCCTGGCAAAGCAAGACAGAAAGAGGTTCTCTCTTACTCAGGAGCCAGAAGCGCAGGCATCCAATGCTGACATTCACAGGAAGCCACAAAAAACGCATGAGCGGTTGGTAAAGCTAACCAGTCCATCGACGCCTGAAAAGCAGCCTGTTCAGCACACGTCAAAAACCACTTATAAAGTCACTGAAAGCGAAAGTCTTGCGGCTATTGCCAATAAGCTGATACCAGAGTATCCACAGTTTGGCAGCTGGTATGAATTACTCCGGAAACTGGCAAAGCTAAACCCGTCACTGTTTGTGAATAATAATATTGGTGCTATCAAAAAAGGGACTGTATTGCAGCTACCGGAGAAAAAGTCCGGTAAAAAGATGGATAGTATATCGACACAATCCAAGCCAGCAGAGCGTAATAAAGATCAATCCACTGGCGAAAGAAAACACCGGAAAACCACTGGAAATGTGACCGTCCCGGCATATAACAAAATCAGCAACTCATTGTTATCAAGAGTCGATAAATTACAGGTATACGAGGTACCCGAAGGTTATACCATCAGCATGGTGGCCATCAGGTTGTTACCTCTTTACCCGGACTATGACAACTGGACATCCTTGATGAAAGCAATTTATGAACTCAACCCTGATGCTTTTATCAACAGCGATATCAACAAACTCCGTAACAATAGCCGCTTGAAATTGCCCGATAAGATAAGCTCGTGACCCTGTACTAATACCGGTACCGGGCATAGACTATCCAACCGTTTGAGCAGTTACCAATGGCGCGTTATGTCTGATTTCAGCAACCTTCACCAGGATACCATTGCTGCCCGGGCCACAGCCCCCGGTCGGGGAGGCGTAGGTATTATTCGAGTGTCGGGTCCTGCTGCCCTGGCTGTGGCAAGAGAAGTACTGAAGCTGGAGCCTGAGCCACGCTTTGCCCACTACACCCCATTTCATGATGCTCATGGCCAGATACTGGATGAAGGCATCGCGCTGTATTTTCCCAACCCTGAATCCTTTACCGGTGAGGATGTCCTTGAGCTTCAGGGGCATGGTGGCCCCACCATCCTTGATATGCTTCTGAAACGCATTCTGGCGCTTGGCGTCCGACAGGCAAACCCGGGAGAATTCTGTGAGCGGGCTTTTCTCAATGACAAACTGGACCTTGCCCAGGCTGAGGCCATTGCCGACCTGATCGACAGCACGTCAGAGCAAGCGGCACGTTCAGCCTTGCGCTCACTCCAGGGCGCTTTCTCGCAACGGGTCAATGCACTGGTTGAGTCGTTGATCGAGCTGAGAATTTACGTTGAGGCCGCTATAGACTTCCCGGAAGAGGAGATAGACTTCCTGAACGATGGCAAAGTCACCGGTGAGTTGGCCAGTATCTCGCAACAACTTGCTGAGGTTATCCGTGAAGCGGGCCAGGGAGCGATTCTCAGAGATGGTATGACCGTAGTGATTGCCGGTCGACCCAATGCCGGCAAATCCAGCCTGATGAACGTGCTGGCTGGCCGAGACACGGCCATCGTTACCGATATTGCCGGGACCACCCGGGATATATTGAAAGAGCATATCAATATCGATGGCATGCCCCTTCATGTGATTGATACCGCTGGTCTGCGTGAAACCGAAGACACAGTGGAACAGATTGGTGTGGAGCGGGCGTTTAAAGCCATTGAAGAGGCTGACCGGGTATTGTTGATGGTGGATGGATCATCAACCGACGCAACCCATGCTCATGTCATCTGGCCTGAGTTTGCTGACCGTTTGCCAGTACAGGAGAAACTGACGATCATTCGCAATAAAATCGACCTTACCGGGGAGCAGTCGGGGTTTTCAGAGGTTGATGGTGTTCCGGTTATACGTCTGTGCGCCTGTAACGCCCAGAAAAACGAGCACGGAGTTGCTGTTCTCAGGGAGCACCTGAAAACCTGTATGGGATTTGCAGGAGCAACGGAGGACAGCTTTTCTGCCCGGCGTCGCCATCTGGAAGCACTGCGAAAGGCGGGAGAGTATATTGAGAACGGCCGACAGCAACTGGAGCATCTTGGCGCAGGAGAACTTCTCGCTGAGGACCTTCGCCTTGCTCAGAAGGCCCTGGGGGAAATTACTGGCACCTTTTCCAGTGATGATCTGCTTGGTCGCATTTTTTCGTCCTTCTGTATTGGCAAATAATCGGCGAAAATTTAAACGCCGGAGTGTTAGCAAAATAAATAATTCAAGTTTATCCTGACAGGGTTTCCACCAGCAGTGAAATTCTGATCTATGGTATTTTCCGGGAAAGAACTTCAGAGTTGTATTATCGGTCAAAGGTCGTATGGAAAGTAATAATATCCCTACGGTCTCTGCTCACCGCTACTGCAGTGCAAATTCATCGTGCGGCAAAACCGCAGAAAAAATGGCGCAAGGGGTTTCAGTTGTTCCACCAGCACAGGTGTCACCTTTACTGGCATTGCCAAATGAGCTTCTGTTTGAAATTGCCAACTACCTGCCCTTCGCTGATTTTTGTCGCCTGGCTATAACAAGTAGACGACTAATTATAGTTTTTAACACCGAAGAACGACTGAAAAAACTATCTGGCCTATACTATGGCCCTACCTCTGCCACCTATAGACAAACAGTTGAAAACAAGGATATACCTGCTGTTCCACACCATAACATTGATGACCGTTTATTACTGCTGACTTATTTTCGACGCACAAGCAATCAATACCTGACTCTCCTTGGCAATAATACCGGGAAAACCTGCGTGATGACCCTGAATGGGCATACCAACTGGGTGAGGTCAGTTACGCACTTGGCTGATGGGTGGCTGGCTTCAAGTTCTGATGACAAGACCATCAGAGTGTGGGATCTGAGCAAGCCAGATTGGCAGCAATGCGTGGTGACGCTCAGGGGACATACCGCTGATGTATTATCAGTTATCGTGTTGGCCGATGGGCGGCTGGCTTCGGGGTCTGATGACGGTACCATCAGAGTGTGGGATCTGAGCAAGCCACATGGACAGCAATGCGTGATGACGGTCAGTGGACATACCCCTGATGTAAAATCAGTTATCGTGTTGACCGATGGTCGGCTGGCTTCCTGCTCCTGGGATCGGGTTATCAGGGTGTGGGATCTGAGCAAGCCCGATGGACAGCAATGCGTGGCGACGCTGAATGGGCATGTCGGCTTGGTAATATCAGTCACGACATTAGCCAACGGGCGGCTGGCTTCGGGTTCTACCGACGAAACCGTCAAGGTGTGGGATCTGGGCAAGCCCGAAGGGCAGCAATGCGTGATGACACTGAAAGGGCACACCTGCAGCGTGGGATCTATCACGATATTTCCCGATGGGCGGCTGGCTTCCGGCTCTTACGACAAGACCATCAGGGTGTGGGATCTGAGCAAGCCCGAAGGGCAGCAATGCGTGGTGACGCTCAGGGGACATA
>NZ_JAHHPO010000440.1 GCF_024606365.1 Endozoicomonas sp. ONNA2 | reverse complement strand
TTTTGTGTAATACCGTCCATATTAGGAAAGTTGTTTTTAGACAATTCCTAAGTGACGCTACGGCAAATAACCCAGTCAGCCATAACCCGACAGTTCCTGACCCAGTCAGCCATAACTCGATAGATCCTGAAGATTGGCAATGGGATGAGTGGGAAGACAGGCTTTTCAGTGGTATGAGCAAAAGGGGTATTAGAGAGCTGAAACTCAGTCATCGCAACCTCATCTGCAGCACACTTAGCGGCCATATAGGGCCTGATGAAGGTAAAATTTTTGCTCTTTTAGATCATCCACACTTTGAAGCATCACTGACTGCAGGAGGAGTCTATAAGAAAGTAGATCCTCTTTATATCAAGATAGTTATCCAAAATCACAAAGGTAATGAAATGTTCAGCAAACTGCTTGAATTATACGAAACTAAAGGTCATGTTATGCCCGCAGGGCTGATCAAATCAGCCATTGCATTGGGTTATCTACCAAAAAAATATATTGATAAGCTTTTTCAACTTGACTGCCAATAAACAATTGGAGAGGGATCTCCCGACGATCTAAAAGCTCACCATCAACTGGTCAATGAAAGCACTTTATTAACCAGTTTGCCAATACCTGCCGCCGCCTCACTGATATTTTGTGCCAGCATATAAGCTGGAGTGCTCACCAGTTTATGGGTCTTGTCAACGACAATATCATCAACTGCACAGGGTTGGTGAGTGACTCCGGTTTGCTCCATTGCCGCAGCAGTTTCTGCATCATTACCAATGGTTGCCATAACGCCTTGAGCAAAAATACGGCCAGCCATTGCTGGAGCAATGCAGATCAAGCCAATGGGCTTGGCGGCTTCCGAGAACGCCTTGACGGCAACCATCATATCAACCTGCACTCGCAGTTCAGCCCCTTTAAACGCAAAGTCCGACAGGTTTTTCGCTGCGCCAAAGCCACCTGGCACAATCAGGGCATCAAAGTCCGCGACTTTGAGGGCTGTCAGGGGTTCGATATTCCCCCGGGCTATTCTGGCGGCTTCCACAAGAACATTTCGCTGTTCCTGGCTTTCTTCCCCGGTCAGATGGTTAATGACGTGGTATTGATTGATATCAGGAGCAAAGCATTGATAGGTTGCCCCCTGCTGTCCGATACTCAGTAGCGTTAATACTGATTCATGAATTTCAGCACCATCATATACACCACACCCGGAAAGGATGACTGCGACTTTCTTCTGATGACTTGAACTCATTAGCGTATTCTCCTATCAATGTATAAATCACGCAGAAGGGTTCCCATAAGGGGAACTCATGATCAGAGTTTTATTGTAAATCCTGATTGCTTTATAAAGTAGCTCTTATCCAGCAGGCTGTCCGAGAAAAGACTGCCCTGCTGCGACTGCGACAAATTTTTGTTTCACCGGGAGGGTGTCCTGGTTTTAGCCACCATGGATTCAAGACAGTTGACTATCTCCGGGAACAGGGATTCGCAGATGGCCTGATGCGCTTCGGTGTCTGTCTTTTGCAGAATAGTCTCCATTATGCTGTGCAGTTCATCCTTCTCCTGATCACTGAACGAATAGTGATCATCAGGTTCATGGTGAATAAAATCCACCATTTCTGTCAGTCCACAACTGAGCGCCTCAAGGACAATCTTCCGGTCGATCTCCCCCGACTCAAGCAATCCGGTTAACAGTTGCTTCACCTGACGAATTTCTTCATCAATATCGCAGGGATTATTTTTGCCTGATATGGATTCTGCTCCTGAATTTAGATAGTTGTCTTTGATAAACTGTTTAAGCGCCCTTTCTTTAACGGTATCGGTTGCTGATACGGTAAGGTCGTCCTCTGTAAGACCCGGGTTTTCCCGGAACAGGGAAAAATATTTTTCCTGAAAATAGTCCATGATTAATCATCGCTCCTGTTTAAACCGGTAACCCCCTGGTTTGTGGGTTATGGATAGGCAAGGACACTGCACGATCTTTCAATAATGCCTGATGCAACTTCAAAACATCCTGATATTCCCCATCTGACTGACCATAGAGCGCGCTGACAAATGGACTGGTGACCACTTTGGACAGCATGCCCTGTGGGTCCCGATGCAAACAGTAATGAGCAACTTTACCCCAGAGTGTTTTTGGCGCGGCATCAATCAACCGGCTTAAATTCAGCCGAAACCGGTTTAACGGATGGACGGCAATTTGATGATTATGAGCGTAAGTGTCCAGTAAACTTTCAGATACAGATTCCTTGAGATCCTGCTCATAGGCCATCAGCTGCTCTTCTGAACCATCAGTGGGTTTCGATCTTCCGGAAAGATAAGACATCCCACTCAAAACCGTGATCACCAGTTCATTAATGACACTGGCTATCACGATACTCTGGATTTTCCCCGGTTTAACGCCATCGGCAAATAGATGATCGGTCATCAGCTGTACTCCCAGGGTGGCTCCCCTGAAGAAAACTAATCGAAAGAGGGCAAAAAATAACCATGCCTTTGTTGGCGACAAGCCTTTGTCAATAAGCCTGGACTGAACGGCAGCACCCAAAGCAAGAACAACGGTATGTGCCAGAAGCAAGTCAGTAAACAGTTTGGGAGGGTTACTTTTTTCAGCACTGCCGGTAGCAAGATACTCTCCCCCGGCTATGCAGGCAGCAGCGATAACCGATGTAAAAACCTGACAGCCAAAAACTTCAATCATCCACATTTTCAAACTCAAACAGCGTTTCCTGTCAGGGTTTTCAGTAAACTGACTACTGACGCCCAAGGCATTCTTGGTGCCCTGAAAACCGAAAAAGCCAGCCACACCGAGAACGACTCCGGCATATTTAAGCTTTTCCAATACCGGGTTGTCCGACGGGGTTCCGATAAAACTGGTACTGGGATAACCCGAGGCCGTCTGGATTACACCCGCTACTTCATCCCCGGCGAGAAACAGTCCGGAGCCAACACAGGTCGTGATAAAGGCATGTAAAAATGTTCTGAGGTCAGTCTCCGGATTTTTCGATGCATGACTCAAGGCACCGCCCAAACTTCTGAGCAACCTTCTGTAAGCCTCAGGCTGGCTGTTCCAATGTTCAAAATCGTGTTCAAACAACGCCACCGCAATGGCGGCTCCATTGGCAAAAACAGCATTGTGCGTACCATAACGACCATCATCATGCGTGGCAGGTTCCAGATGGGTCACTGAAGGGATAACAAAGTCGTTTACCTGCAGTGTTGAATCAACCACCTGATAGCTGTCCGGCCGGGAATCGCCTGACGCTGATTTTACCAGTTGATAATCCATAACCCGCCGCTCTCCGAAATCAAGAACACAGTGTATATTCCGGGCCTCACACGCCTGATCATCACTTACCCAGAAACCGCCCACTGCCGTTGCAGCAGTCTCACCTGAGCTGTTTGTCACATTGACCAGGATGGTTTTATCATCACTGCAAATAAAGCAGCCTGGCTTTGGTTCATTTAAGGAACAGGTAATAGTGAATAGATCGGGGGAAACACTGCCATTACGGCCTGTTGGTTGAATAGTAAAGCTAACGGGACCTTCGGCTAATTTTTCTGCCATGTCGACAACTTTGCACTCTGGTCTTTCTTTCATTGCCATTGCGTGCAAGGTATCTTTCTGTCTGAGTTCAACCGCAATTTGATGGGGCAGTTTGCCAGCAAACTGCTCAGAGATGGAGTCTGCTTCGGAATTATTGATTGGTATTAATGAAAAGGCATTACTTTCTAACTGAACACCCGGACTCGCAAAAGAACCTGATTCTATCATACCGATGACATCTCAATTTATTTTTAACGTTAAAAATAGCGACCAAACAACGCAAAAGGCAAGATGAAAAGTAATTTCAGAAATATGATTTTTTTGAAATCAACAACGCCAGAAGCCGAGAGTACACAGGAAGAAAAAGTAGGTATATCAACTAAAAACTCAATTTTTTTGTGTATAAAACAGAACTCCTGAGTGGCAGTGGATAATCACTTTTTTGTGCCATGCAAAATCAAGTGGCAAGACTATTGTATTTTATACGACAAAAAACATGTTTTATTGTTCCGGTCATGTCCGAAACATATGTTCAAAACGACAGTTGAGCAACAATCAAAAAACCTGAATTCGTATCATAAGCTACTTTTACGTGTTAGGATCATAGATCCAAAATCATCATTTATCCATCCTGGTATTTCTCATTTTATGTGTGTTCATGCCCTGCCGAAAATAGGATTGCAGATGGATAAACTGAGGCTGAGTTATGGGTCAGAAATTAAACAACGATGTTCTTACATTATTGAACATGCACTATAATGCTTACTGTAAGGTCAGGAAATACGCTGATAAATATAAGCATCCGCACCCAACGGACACCCGTGGATGGTCACAGATAATAGTAAGTGCTCTAACGGGAATTCTTGGTTATGAAAGGAGGAAAGGGCCTGATTTGGAAGATGGTTCAGATGTGAAGGCAGCCAACTGTTGGGACGCTATTGATACACCGCGATTTAATGGATGCATTAAAGCCGGAACTCATGCATCAACAGCAAACAGTATGTTATCACTTGATGAAATGCCTAATCTTTTCTTTGTCATGTGGGATCAATCTGAAGCAACAAGGCAGTATCGGTGCCGGGTGTGGGTCGTTAATACTCAAACAGACCCTGAGTTCAGGAAAATGGCCAAGCGCTGGTATGATCAACGTGCAAGCGGCGTGATCACTAGTGACAACTTCCAACTTCAACCGCCAAGAAACAAAGATAACAATATTTTCAACAACAAGTGCGGATGTCTAGAGTACCCCCTTATGCTTGAAGCAAGGGTTTCGAATGATAAATATGTTCTTATAAAATATGAACCGGATGCTCAAATAAAAGGCCTATGTCGTACAATTTAAAGGAATCTTTACCTCGCCCAAAAACGAGATTACAATCTTCCATCTGGACGAGGAAAAAATATGCCGACTGTCAGTAATACTTACCAAAGTTTATATGAATCACTTTCTGATCTGAGAGAACACTTGCATCTATCTGGCCGAATGGATGACTCAAATGCCAAGCTGGATGAAGTGTCTAAAGTTATCGCAGTTTGTATCGCTGCTCAAAATAACTGGATAAATGCTGAGGAGTTTAATGACCTGGTTAGAACTTCAAAGCATGACAATATTGCCGTAGATGTACTGAATAGAGCCTTTGAAACCTGTAAAACCCTGCCAAAGTTTATCAACACAGATGGTACATCTATTTTCGGGTCATCAAGCAAACTCAATATTCAGACGACTGATCATGAGTTTGCCCTGAAGCTTGTCAGAACAATACATGGTGCATTTTCAAGAGCGGTTAATCATGTATCGGAAGATAGCTCTTTTGATCTGATTAACGAGGCTTTTGGCCACTTTGTGCGGGATAATTTCAGAGGTAATATTGAGGACGCTCAATACATGACACCGCCTGAAGTTGTGGATTTTATTTGTGACTGGGCAATATCGGAGCTGGCTTTAGACGGATTTAAATTCAATATAGAGAGTTTGAAAATCCTTGATCCATCATGCGGAGTGGGTAGTTTCCTGGCTTCGTTTTACCGAAAGCTAACAGCGTATTTAAATGATATTCCCGAGAAGATAAATCTGATCGGGCAGGATAAAGTTGATAGAATGGTCAGGCTTTCAAAGATTAACATGATGCTTTTTGGCAGCAATGTGTTTGATATAGAGCAAGGAAATTCTTTGATTGATTCTCACCGTTTAGATAACCTGAACGGTAAAGTTGACCTGATCTTGACCAATCCGCCGTTTGGCGCGAATATATCATTCGATAAACTCAATTCACAACCAAAAGATAATTATCCACTGCTTCACGGATCTTATTCAACAAGCAGGAATGTTGACTCGGAACTCGCCTTTATAGATAGAGAGCTGGCACTGTTAAAAGATGGAGGAAAACTTTTTATTGTTGTACCTGACTCAACCATATCTTCCAGAGGCTTGGCTGAAACTTTAAGGATCAGGATTCAAGGCATTGCAAAACTGAAAGGCGTGGTTGAATTACCTTCTGTTGCTTTTGCTCAAGCCGGAACCAGGACTAAAACTTCTATTTTATATTTAGAAAAGTGTACAACAAGGTGCTTCAAAACGGATCTTGTCACAATGGCTACCATTAGCGATCTGGGATTCCAGGTTTCATCAAGAAAAGGCGTTGCTGTCAAGAAGTATGATGGGGTAAATGAGCTTGTTCTGCTTGGAGAAAAGTTATTCTATCAAAGTAGAGTAAAGGGAATTGTGTCAGAAACCCCGTCTTGTACAATTGAGACCTATGCCAATATCAAAGATGCTTCCTGGACTGCCAGCCACTACAGCGCCAAAAGAGTTAAAGCGGTTAAAGAAATTGAAGAAATGCCAGGTTTTGAGGCAAGGCTTCTCAGCGAGCTGGGTGACTGTGAGACCAAAAAAAGGAGGAGGCTTAAGGAAGAACCCGGGAGTAAGTGTATTAGTGTCCTTCATATCATTGGTGATGGGATTTTGGATTTTAATGAATTATTTACTTATGAACCCAAGACCAAAGGTAACGTTTGTTATGAAGGGGATATATTACTATCGAAAATCAATCCAAGAATTCCCAGGGTAATCGTAATCCCTGAACTTGATTTCCCTACTACTTGTTCAAATGAGTTTGAGATAATAAGGGCAAGGGAAGGGATTGACCCATACTGGCTATGCTTCATGTTGCTTGAAAAGGTTGTACAAGGTCAAATTCAAAGCCTTACTTCTGGTACATCTTCCTCTCATAACAGGATAAAGACAGCAGAACTTGAAATGGTCAAAATCCCTTTTCCTGTATCACAGGATATGGATAAAAGAATGAAAGAAGCTGCAAGCCGCTATCGAAAGTATGTTAACAATGCAATAACATCCCTTCTTTCTATTAATGACTTAAGGCAGAGTTGGTATAAGGTATACATTCCCACAGGGGACCGTGGGAACGAGGTACTGTCGGTAACTGCCTGCGCTTGACAAGTCAGCCCCGGGCAACCTGTCTGGCTAACCGGGTAATTAATCATTAGGTAAACCCCCGGCTATGCCGGGGTGGCTCGCATAGGTTTCTTTATGTGCC
Organism: Endozoicomonas sp. ONNA2; assembly: GCF_024606365.1. Lineage (GTDB taxonomy): Bacteria > Pseudomonadota > Gammaproteobacteria > Pseudomonadales > Endozoicomonadaceae > Endozoicomonas. The sequence goes on along the minus strand of NZ_JAHHPO010000440.1, from coordinate 2,876 downwards.
GATGCTTTGCCTTGATGCGACGCTGGTAATTGTCTTCAGCGTTTGCCAGATTGGATATGACTGAGCGAATCTTACCCTTAAGGCTGGCTTTCGCTGCATTAAAGTACCGGGCAGTAATCCGGTAGCTGGCAATGGTCTTGTTTTTCAGGGAAGCCAGTGATTGTCCCTAACGCCACTGGATATAATCCACGTTCGATGGACGACATCAGTCCAGCGATAGCGGACAGGGCGGCATTCTGGGCAGTGGAGATGTTCAGGCGGGTCTGGAAGGTCGGTGACAGGATGTCAGTCAGAAACGAGTCTTTTTCGCTTATGGCTTCCCGGTATCTTCTACAACCAGAAATTTTTTATCCTCTATTTGCCGCCGCCACGAAGGGCGATCTATTCTTGGGCAGCCTAATGGTCTTCATACACGTTATGACTCCATTTACGCTGATAGGGTGAGTCTTTGAATTCTTTGAAATCTTCATGAACCATCTGACGGGTAACATCATCCAGGCTCTTATTCTCACGCTCAAGGCGCTGCTTGATTCGCTCCCAGCGATCCGGGGTCAGCGTACCAATGATGTGACCGCTGATGTTATCTATTAACTGATACCGGTCTTCATTGATCTCGATGCGAACCTTCTCATGGCCCCGGTTAACCACAAGATTGTTACGGTCGGTTTGTTGCCAGCCATTTCTTTGCAGGGTTTGTTGGTGGGCCGCAGTCAGTGGTTTTTTCCCCAGCACGGCCATCACCAGCTGGAAATCCTGTTCTTCCATATCCAGAATGGCATCCTCATCAATGATGACTCCAGGGCGTTCCTGTTTCAGTTTTGCCACCTGTGCCCGGCGCTCCTGGTCCATGGGTGAGGGAGGCGAGGCGCTCAGGCGCTTGCCTTTTCTGATGGTCTGTTGCAATTCTGTCGGCTGGTGAGGATACAGGTAGCTTGCGTCCTCATGCAGGCGAGTGTAACGGGGAATCATTGCGAAACATTCGGCGATTCTTTCTACTTTTGTTGTGGTGATGATGATGTTCTGTTGGGTCTGTTGCTGGTCCCCGGCACTAAGGCCGGGCATTTTCAAAATGTACTCCAGGCTTGCCAGGTACTGTTTCAGGTGCTCAAAGTAACCGGACAGATGCTGGTCATCGCCACCGCGGAGGTAGACTTGCATCAGCGGCTTGTTCGAGTTAATCAATTCCCGCACAAAGGTGGCGCGGTCGTTGCCCGCCTTTCGGGTTTTTGCCTGGTGCAGTTGTTGCATGAATTCCATGCATTGTTGGTAATAGATTCCAAGTAAAAAGTATTCTATCTCTTCCAACAGGGGCTGTATCTGATTTTGCAAATCACCAAATGCCTGTGGGCTGGTTGAGTCTTCGTTGCCCAAAGCCCGTTCCACTGCTGTACGCCACTGCAAAAACTGTTTCACCAGGTCCGGTCCGTGTGACTTGTTATAGGTACTTTTAATGTCGTTTATTTTACCGTCAATGACTTTTTTTTGTGCGTTCAGCTGATCAATCTGAACTTTACCTTCAAGGGTTTTCTCATCGGCTTTACTGAGCTGGTCAGTCACTAGCTCTAACTCTTTGGCCAGCAGTTTTATCTGGTTGAGCAGGACTTTCTGTGGTGGCAGGTCTGCGGGTCTGCCGCCACCAGCAGCACCTGACGAAGGCCCGTCCTCAAGCCGTAGCCCGGAAAACCGGAGTCTCAGTACTGGATACCGTTCCCCGGGTGGCTCTTCAGTGATGGTTATGCTGCCAGAAGCCCCGGCGGGCTGCCGGGTGAAAGGGAGCACGGTGGCATTCACTGGCGCAGGGACGAAGTGATCCCATTGAGTGAGGGCGGATATGTGATGTGAACAATCATTGGTTTTGGGGTGGCAATGGCTGGGATAATGAGCATCAGCCAAAGAGCATCGCCTGAAGAAGGCTGTCACCTCTTTTCGAATATCTGCCGGGCTAGTCTGTGGGTCAGCAGTATTTGGTACGTTTGAGCATAATTTGGTAGCAAAAGGTGGATTGATCTCAGCCATACAGGTACATCCATTGTTTAAGTGATGAAATACAAGACCATACGCTGGTTTGGTTCCTATTTGTTGCGGCTTGAAATAGCTTTATCAGTTAGATACTCAGCTGACAAAATAGTTCCCTGAATTTCCTCGACAGCACCCTGATGGGAATTGACATTCTGGCTGGCATTCCCCCGGGACTGTGAGAGATCAAAGCACTTGAATTCGATGCATCTGCTCCGGCAGAAGTCAGAATATGTGTTGAAGGAAACCGCGAGTTGAACATTCCCTGGTCGTTCCGGTGAATCATTGCCCGTATGCCTGGAAGTTAACATTCATAAACCCGGACATGCGGCAACAGCCTTGGCTTGCTGCACTGCAGCTATCTTTTACACTCATTTTTGCCCAAAAACGGTCCAAGGCGCCGGGACAGGCTATGACGATTTTTGGCAAACAGTTCGTAGCCAAGGTCAGCAATACAAGCAACCCCTGGCCAGCGTAAAGGGGCCACCAGACAGCCCATACCCACGGCTTCCCAAGCGGCTAATGTGGCATCCATGCCTGTAACAACACGACCATCCGCCAGTTTTGCATGAATAACCCGGTCAAGTTCTGCCAAGTCAAATTCCGGATAGGTTTCCTGAAAATTGTCCTGCCTGATATCAACCAGCTTAAGCAGGCCTTTTCGGTTCTTTTTAACCAGACGATCAACTTCTTGCATGCACAGTGGGCAATCACCATCGTAAAACAAGGTCACTGGCAGCGATATTTCTTTTCTTTTAAGCACCATACTGAAATCACCAAATTTGAATGATTGTTGCCAGGAGGCTGTCCGAGAATAGCGCCCGACTGGGCGTCCCCGTAGCGAGGATTGCGAGAAATTG